>LGFB01000099.1 GCA_001508835.1 bacterium 42_11 | reverse complement strand
CCAATGTCAACAAACTATGATAAAATTAACTGAGTTAGAATGATGCTTGGAGAAATAGGCCGTCTAATCCTTTCAAGTATCATCATAGGAATTATAGTAAACATCAAGCTCCTTCTGATAATCGACCTGTGGGGGTTAATTCTCGGCTTAGCAAGAGAGAACGTTATTTTTCTCATCTTTCCCCCCTTAGGAGCGCTAATTGCAGGTTTACTAATATGGAACGATAAATTTAAAGGGCTTAAAGGCTGGGGACCAGGCTTGGATTTAACTTTAGAAGAGATAAAAAGAGGAGAAAAACCTCCTAAACCATTCCAAGCCCTTTTACTAAAACTCTTTGCTCAAATAATAGGTATTGGACTTGGAAACAGCGGAGGGCTTGTGGGACCATCTGGAAGGATAGGCTATCTTCTGGCTCACGGCCTCTTTAAGGAGCACGCTGAGACTTTCTCCCTTATAGCCCTGTCAGCAGGCATAGGAGCTGCCTTAAGAGCCCCGATAGGAGGAGGATTATTCATCTTCGAACTATACTATGGTAGGTTTCTCTCAAGATTGAGGAAAAATATCAGGAAGCTAATATACATGGAGATAGCCTCCACAATTGGGGCGTTCATATCTTTCATCAATTTTAATGAATTTAATCTTTTAAAGTTAGAAAATACCGCTTTAGACATGGAAACGTTACTATCTCTCCCCATTATAGGGCTTACTGGAGGAGTTTCCTCTTATCTTTTCGTCAAATACTATGAAAAGGTTAGCAATCTGAGTAACAAAATAGGAAAGAACCTAAAACCATTTTTGCCATCCCTGACCTCCCTAATAATAGTTCTCCTGGTCTTCATTTTTCCGTCCCTCTTAAGGTTTCCCAACATCCTGGGGCACGGATTTGACAATTTAATAGTATTAAAAGACATCGAACCATCAAACGCGGGGGAGCTTCTCTCCCTATCCTTTATCCTCATCTTAGGGGGGTTAGGCAAAATTATTTCAAACGGAAGCTATGTGGGGGCTGGAGGAAGTGGAGGTATGATAGGTCCCTCTCTGGTAACAGGAGGATTAATGGGAGGAGGAATATTTTTTATCCTTCACTCTCTTGGGTTCGTAAGCTTGGAAGACAAGGCCTTCTTTATAGCCTTTACCGCCACATCAACCCTTGCAGGAGCGGTTGGATCCCCGCTTAGCTGTGCAATTCTCTCCTACGAAATTTTCAGCATAAAAAGTTTCTACTTAGCCATAATACCGACCTTAATGGCAGATTTAATAACCAAATCCTACCTTAAAAAATAAGGGGCAGGGCTTAAACGCCCTGCCCACGCTTTTACTGACCGATTTTTAAAGCGTTTCCTTCTATGGCACTACTTAACTGATGAATCGCCTCTTTAAGCTCCTTCATCTCCCGCTCAAGACGGGTTAAAAGGTAAAAGCTCAGGACTATTGGAAACCCTAGATTCGATATCACCTGATATACGTCCAAGACCTTCACCTCCCACATCTAAGTGGACAAAGTTTCTCTTGGGATAGGGAATAACCTTAAAGCCAACGAGCTTCGCCAAGGTTAGAAATTTTCCCTGGTCCTCCTCCTTAACAGCTATGTCAACCGCTCTTCCCCTAAGATGAAGAGAGTTCTCAGCTCCGCCTACCTCCTTGTTGTGCTTCTCACACCTGTAACCGCTCGTCACCCTTAAGGGCATACCCCAGATTATCCTCAGAGCTTCAAGCTTCCAAAGCAAGATCTCATCTATCTTTACCCTCTGACAACAAGGGCACTCGAACTCGTTTAGATAAAAGTTTAAAGATATCTTTATCCTGTTCATTCCCTTTCCCTCCTCGAACTTCACTTAATTCGTCAAATTCCTTGGGAATCTCACCAAAAAGCTTAACCCTCATTTACCTACCCTCCTTTAGATTTTTAAGAGGGCTTGAAGGCTGCTTGCAGCCTTCAAGCCCCGCCTTGACTAAAGCTCGGTTACGCTTCTTTCCTCGATTTCAGCACCTATCACAGAAGTTAAGGAGGGAGAAAAAATATCCTTGGATATCAGTAAGTCCATAACTTGCGAAACTTCATCAGCGGTAACATCTTCACGGGCATTTCTAACGGTAATCCTAACCCTTCTTCCAGCATCGTTTGAAAAATACATGTGCAAGAACCTCACCTATTATCACCCCCTTCCTTAGATTATGTTCTGCTGACGAATCAAAAGCCTATCAAGAACCTGGGACAAGGAAAGAGACATAAGCGCACTTAAAACGGCATCGAGGTCGTCCGCCGTAACGGTGGGCTTAACATTTCGCCACGCATAGGTCCTTCTACTACCATTCTCAATAACCCTAACGCTCATCCTCGATAACGCATCTACAAATGTAGCCATCTTATCACCCCCTTTCCACTTATATAGATGAAGAAAAGAGGGGGTTATTTGCTATAGTAAAAATTTTTAACAAATAAAAAATCCCCGGTTCCCTTTCCGGAACCGGGGATTTGAAACTTTCGCCCTCAAACTTCCATGGGCTTCACTTCTATTCCTTCCCTATCAAGCGCCTCTCTTATCCTCTTAACCAGCTCAACAGCTGTAGGAGTATCCCCGTGAACACATATGGTATCGAAGCTCAAGTTTCTTATTACCGTTCCATCTATGGCAACTACCTCCCTCTCTTTGACCATACGAATCACCCTGTTAACAACCTCATCGGGGTCCTTTATCACGGCGCCAGGCTTCGAACGGGAAACGAGGGTCCCATCAGGATTATAAGCTCTATCTGCGAAGACCTCCTCAGCCACCTTGAGCCCCATCCTTCTCCAGACCTCCACCATTTTGCTTCCCGCAAGGCCAACCAAGATTAAAGATGGGTCAAATCTTTTAACCGCATTACCGATGGCCCTCGCAATGCTTTCGTCTCCACGGGACGCCGCGTTATTTGCGTCATTATAAAGCTGTCCATGAGGCTTAACATGCCTTAAGGTGCCACCATTGGCCTTGACAAAGGCATAAAGCGCCCCTATCTGATACAGGACGAAGGCCTCCACTTCCTCAGGAGACATAGATATGGACCTTCTGCCAAAGCCCTGAAGGTCAGGATAACCCGGATGTGCCCCAACTCCCACTCCTCGAGATAAGGCCTCCTTTACCGTGCGTTCCATGACCAACGGGTCACCCGCATGAAGCCCACAGGCTATGTTTGCAGAAGAGACGTATTTTAAGAGCTCTTCATCGTATCCAAGCTTATATCTTCCAAAGCTTTCCCCCATATCACTGTTTAAGTCTATCCTCATCAAACTCACCCCCCTCTATTAAACTCAGAAACTCCGAAGCTAACACAGGGTCAAATTGGGTTCCCATACCGCCTCTTATCTGGGCGATGGCTTCCTCCTTTGAAAGCGCCCTTCTGTAGGGTCTGTCTGAAGTCATGGCATCAAAGGCATCCGCTATGGCCATTATTCTGCTTTCCAAGGGTATCTCATAACCCTTCAAGCCATCAGGATATCCCCTTCCATCCCATCTTTCATGATGCCAACGAACTAAAAGCGATATCTCCCTCAAGAAGGGAACCTCTTTCAGAAGCTCCTCTCCCAAAACGGGATGTCTTTTAACTATCTCATATTCCTCATCGGTAAGTCTTCCGGGCTTGTCAAGAATACGCCCGGGAACGCCGATCTTCCCTATATCGTGCAATATACAGGCATATCTTAATCGCTTCCTTTCAACATCCGAAAGCCCTATTCTTAGGGCCAAGGCATCGGCATACTCCATAACTCTCTCACAATGTCCTCTTGTGTATGGGTCTTTATATTCGATGGTCTTTGCCAGGGCCAAGGTGGTAGCGAAAAGATTATCCTCCAGGTCTTTCAGATGAGAAATATTTTCAAGCACGATGCCCATTGATGTGGCAACCGCCTCCAGGAGCCATCGGTCCTCTTCGGTGAAGACTCCCATTATCTCGCTCTCCAAGTTCAAAACACCGTAGATGTTGCCTTCAACCCTTACAGGAACGGCAAGCTCACTTTTAATGCCCTCAAACCATTCGACATAGCGGGAATCCTTAGACACATCTCCGACCAAAACGCTTTCACCGTGAAGCGCAACCCAACCCGTTATACCCTCACCAAGCTTTAGCCTCACTACCTTACCTCTTGAGGGATAAGACCTTTTAAGAACGAGCTCCTCTCCCTCAAGAGTCATTATGGTTATCTTGGAATAAGACTCTACCTCTTTCAAGAAGTCAATAACCACATCGTAAACTTCCTCTTCAGATAAGCACCGTGAAAGCCTTAAAGAAAGCTTATAAAGAAGATCCATAACCTGACTCTTCTTATTAATCGAATTTAAGAACTTTATCCTATCTAAGGAAGAGGAAAGAAGGCTAACCACCATATAAAGTAGCTCCTCATCATATTTGGTGAAGGCCTTTTCTTCACCATCAGAAACGAAAAGGATGCCATCAACGCTACCGTTGACCTTCAACGGAATGGCTATGATGGATTTAACGCCCTTAATGTATTTTCTTTTAATCCTCGTGTCGCTATCGAGATCGTCGCTCTTGAAAACATCCCCCGTGAATGCCACATAGCCAGCCACCGTCCCCCTGTCAAGGGGAATATTCTCACCAACACCCAACCATTCCCCAGCCTCGCCCTTTAAAAAGGCAATGCCTCTCTCCCAGTCCACCTTTCGATAGGCAACCCTCTTATAGCCCAAGCTTTCAGCCAGAGCTTTACACAGATATCCATACAACTCGTCCTCATCGTTTATTAGCATCAGTCTTCTTGAGATATGAAGAAGCGATTCAAGCTTCCTCCCTTGAGTCCTTAAGTCCTCAAGAAGCCTCTCCCTCGCTAAGACAAGCCCAATCATATTAGCGATCGATTCAAAAAACTCTTCATCCTCTTTAGAAAAATCATTCAAACGAGGGCTCTCCACATCCAAAACGCCTTCTATTCTGTCCCCCACATATATGGGAACAGCTAACTCCGACAGGGTTTCCTCGAAAACCTCGATGTAATACCCCACCTTTCTAACATCAGGAACATTTACCACCGCACCCTCACGAAGAGCCTTGGATACGACCCCACCAGCGCTTTCAAGTTTCTTAAAGGTTTCCTCCGAGAGCTTGCTCTTAACCCTGCCAGCCAATAGCCTCCACGAAACACGCTTTCTATCATAAATCGCTACGCTTATGTTAACATATCCCCGCTCCTTCTCTATTCTCTTGCAAACTTTATCGAGAACATCCTCTAAGGCTTCAGGAGAGCTCAATCCCAAAGATAGCTCATACAGGGTTTTAAACCTCCTGGCTTCCTCTGCAACACTCTTAAAGAGCCTCTCTTTCCTTAAAGCCATACCAATCTGCCTACCAAGTATGCTCAATATTTCGTAATCATCATAAGAGAGCTCTGAAAAGCTCTCCAGGTTTATGATTCCATAAATCTCACCATCACCTAAGATGGGAACCACTATCTCACCCTTAATACCCTTTACAACCTCCACATATCTGTGATCCTTGGTTACATCGGGGATGAAGACACCTCTGCCATATCTTGCAACC
>LGFB01000098.1 GCA_001508835.1 bacterium 42_11 | reverse complement strand
CCGGCAACACGAGGATTCAAACCTTTCATATACTGTAAGTATAAACTTAAAAGAAAGGTCACGGCAAAAGTTGCACTATAGTGAATTAAAGCCGCCAAGCTCGAAAAGGTAAAAACACGATTGCTTCTAAACAAGGAAACATTAAGAAGAGGATCCTTCACCTTGGTCTCCCACCACAAAAACACGCCTAAAAGTAGCATCCCAAGAAAGAGAAAAACTTTCCCCTCATTCTCAGTTATATGAGAGAAACCATACATTGTAAAAACTATTAACCCACTATAAAGTAAAAAACCGGGAACATCGAAACTTTCCCCTTTTGCCTCCGCCCACTCCACCTTCACCCTTTTTGAAGAGAGCAAAGCCAGAAACAGGCTTAAAAAGGCACCAATAAAGAATATGGCCCTCCAACCCAAGTAATAGGTTATATAACCTCCAAGAAAAGGCCCTGCGGAAAGTCCAGCATAGGTAGAGCTCACACCCAAGCCTAGAACCTTTCCTCTCTCCTGAGGAGGAGAAATAGAAGTCAAAATAGCTATATTAGTGGCGAAAATCATGGAACCAGCGATCCCTTGTAGCACACGAAAAGCTATTAAAAAATAAGGGTTGAGGGATAGCCCACATAAAAGGGAAGAAACAGCGTAACCGAAAAGACCTAAAATAAAGATTTTTCTTCTACCATGTATATCCGCAAGCCTACCAAAGGGAATAGTAAGCATTGCAGATGTCATGATATAAGCTGTAGCAATCCAACTCAACAAAATAGCACCCATTTGAAACTCCTTCCCTATTGTAGGCAAAGCAATATTAATAGAAGATACCATGAAAGGGACAATAAAGGAGGTTAAAACAGCAATCAGCAGTACAATCTTTTTATCGATCTCTTCGCTCAAGGCCATCCCTCCTTTTTAAGCAGTTTAAAAGCTCAAGCAGTTTCGCGCAACACCTCTCCATTAAGGGAACGCAACCCTAAACGTCGCTCAGCCGCCTCCAAAATAGCCTTTAACATGCCTGAATAGGAAAGGCCAGCAAATTTGGCCATCTTAGCTAAATGCCCATCCCAGCACCACCCGGGGTTAGGATTAACCTCCAGCAATCTTGGAACCCCTCGAGCGTCAAGCCTCCAATCAAATCTACAATAGTCCCTTGCCTCTAATCTCTCAAATAACTTTAAGCAGCACTCTATAATAAACTTCTCGGTTTCCTCAGGCAAATTCGCGGGCACAGACTTTATGTTCCAATAGGGAGATTCCGGCAACCACTTAGCTTCATAACCACAAATAGGTGGAAGACCAGGCGGAAGAACAGAATAATCTTCCTCTGTAATCGGCAAAACCATGTAGCTTCCAGGCGGGTTTCCTATAATACCTACGCTCAAGTCGCTACCGGTTAAAAACTCCTCCACCAAAATCGGTTTATCATAGCCAAATTTTTCTCTTATCTCCAATATGGCATTTATTAGCCCCTCAACATCATTAGCCACGCTTCTCTGAGTTATGCCAAAACTAGAATCGCCAAAGTTAGGCTTAACTATTACAGGAAAGCTAAAAGGAAGCTCAAAGGAAGTATCCTCCGGTTTGATGAAAAAAGCCTCAGGCACAGGAATTCCCATTTCCTTAGCCACACCACGCACCAAGGATTTATCATAACAGTAAGCAAGACACTGCGGACCAGCACCGGTATAAGGTATATCAAGCATTTCCAGAAGCGCAGGAATATGAAGTTCTTTTCGCGGATCGTTATTGAATCCCTCATCACAGAGGTTAAAAACGAAATCTATCTTACCCTTAAGCTTCAGAAGGTCATGTATTAGGGTATTGTGATTATCAAGGTATATAAAATTGTAGTCACTAAGTTCCCTTAGTGCCTCCTTCATTTTGTTAATAGTGTAAATATCATCGTCATCAAACACGCCAGAAGGCTTCAAAGGATCAACCTTCCTAGGGTCGCCTAACAGTACAGCTACTACAGGGATCCTCTCTTTTCTTCTCCTCCTTACAGGTGTCCATTCCTTCTTAGCAACCGCAGTTATAATTATTCTTCGCTCCATCATTCCTAAGTCCTGATTTCTCTGAGACATGGACCTGACCTCTCCATGGATCGTTATATCACTAAAGCCAGCAGCGCTCAGTATCTCTTTCAAGCTTTCACGAGTATAGAGTCTTTCCGCATAAAACTGATCCGCTATAACTCCCCTTTCCACATGAGTTACAACTTCACGAGAAATTAACCGTTGCTTATCCCACGATAAAGAACGTTCCCTACACACAAAATGCTTCCTATCTATCCACTCCCAAGACCTCGCCTGAAAATTATTGCGAAGATACTCCCCATCAGCCACATCTATGAGAATTCGCCCTTGGGGCTTAAGAACCCTAAAAACCTCCTTTAAAACTCTAATATCGTCTTGAACCGTCTCGAAATAACCAAAGCTGTTACCAAGAAGCATAACCACATCGAAACTATCTGCTTGATAAGGCAACTTACGAGCATCTCCCTCTCTAAACTTCACATTCAGGCCTTCCCTTTTGGCTCTTGATTTGGCCTTCTGAATTAGATAGTGCGAACGGTCCAATCCTTCCACGTTTTTAAACCCTCTCCTTGCAAGCTCAAGAGAGTGCCTTCCTTGTCCACAACAAAGGTCCAATATCCTCTCATTTTGAGAAAGCTTTAAAACTTCAATAAAAAGGTCAACTTCAGCCTTCGTAATACCCTTGTCCTCAACCACATCAGCATCGGTTTTCAGATACATAGAGTTAAATATTCTCCGCCACCAATCAGGGTGAACATGTTCCTCGAGATCATCAACGGGACCTAGAACTTTTCTCTGTTTCTCATGCTTCTTCTCCATTTAAAAGTCACTCTCCTCACGAGTTTTATATTACTATATCATCATTTAGATACCAAGCATTATTGTTGCTATACCGAGATAAATCCCCGTACCAATAATATCCGCAAGAGTGGTAATAAGCGGCATACTTGCAGCTGCCGGATCTTTCTTTAAACTAACAAAAATAAACGGTAACAAAACCCCTGCAATACTGCCAACAATAACGTTTACAACCATAGACAAAACGACAACCATGCATATCTCAAGACTTCCACTTCTTATTATACCCATTATAGAAATCCCCAAACCCATTATTATCCCCAAAGCGCTTGCAATTAATAATTCCCTACCAAGTAAATACAGCCAGTCCCTTAAACGCACCGTCTCAAGTGCAAGTGCCCTTATTACAAGAGTTGCGGCTTGAGTCCCAGCATTTCCAGCGGTATCAACTAAAACGGGAAGGAAAGTCACAAGAACAACATATCTTGAGATGGTTTCTTCAAAAGACTGTATTATGCTCCCCGTAACAAAATCCATTATAAGAAGGATTGCAAGCCAGGTAAGCCGGCTTCTCAAAATCTTTCTTATAGGAGCTTCCTTCAAGTTAGTGAGAAAACCTATATTCTCTGGAAGGGCTTCTATGGCAGAATACTTGGCGAAATCTTCTGTGTGCTCTTCTTGCATAACATCTAAAAGGTCATCTATTGTAACTATACCTAAAAGATGCCCTTCCGCATCAGTAACCGGAAGAGCTATTAAGTTATACTTTCTTGCTAACTTTATTGCCTCCTCCTGATCTTTGTCAGCGGTAATAGAAACAACCTCAAAATCCATCACGGATTCAACGATTTGATCAGGATCTGCCAAAAGGAGCTTTCTTATAGGCACATCATCAAGCAGCTTCCAGCTATCATCCACCACATAAACTATATCTATTGTCTCCGAATCTTTTCCCCATTCCCTGATATGCTCTAAAGCCTTACCAATGGTCCAGCTTCTCTTTATGGCAACATAGTCAGGGGTCATCAACCTTCCAACACTATTTTCTGGATAACCTAAAAGCTGAAGAGCTTCCTTCCTTTCTTCGGGTGGCAATAGATTTAAAAGCCTTCTTAAAAGCCTTGGAGAGAGGTGCTCAAATATCCTTGTTCTCTCATCGGGGTCAAGCTCCTCTATCAGGGACTTTACATGGCTATCTGGCAGAGCCTTAAAGATATACTCCTGCATACCACTATCTAACTCGAAGAACACATCTGCTTGAAGATCAGGAGGTAATAATATCAAAACCAAAGGCCTATCCTTAGGATCAATCTCTCTGAACAATTCAGCAATATCAGGAGCTGACCAGGAGGATAATATCTCCTTTGCTCGTTTCCAATCCCTCTCCTCGATAGCTTGTATTGCTTCATCAAATCTCAAATTTTCTCTTACTATCCCACTAAAATCACCCCTTTCGAAAGTTGTTATCTGCTACCTCTCTAAAAATTATCCCGCGCGCTTCCCTCCAAAAAACTCCTTAATCCACATTTTTATCTCGTCGCGCACCTTCCTAAAGGTATTCAATATCTCCTCTTCACCCCCAGTAACCTCTGAAGGATCTTCAAATCCCTTATGGATGTATTCCTTGCCCCCTGGGAAAAACGGACAAGATTGGTGAGCTTTGTCACACACAGTAACAACATAATCAAATTCCTTCCCTAAAAACTCATTTAAATGTTTAGATTTATGATGCGAGATATCTATTCCTATCTCAGCCATAACTCTTACAGCATAAGGATTAACAACCTTTGGTTCCGTACCTGCGCTGTAAGCTTCATACAAATCTCCATAAAGAGCATTAAGAAGCCCTTCTGCCATCTGAGACCTAGCCGAATTATGTGTACAAATAAATAAAACCCGCTTTTTGGCCATATCTATTCTCCCCTCTTATTAAGGCTTGACTCCATTTTAGCGCTTTTATAAAATAGCTTCCATGAAAAGTAGAGTAATAATTAGTGAAAAAGCACGCCAAAAGGTTCTAAAAGGATTCTTATGGGTTTACAGCAGTGAAGTCCTTACAATAGAAGGAGATCCCTCACCCGGAGAAATCATTGACATATACGATCAAAATAAAAGCTTCCTCGGTAAGGGATATCTAAACCCTCTATCTAAACTCGCCATAAGAATTTTAACAAGAAAGGACGAAGAAGTAAATAGGGAATTTCTAAAAAGGCGTATCGTCAAAGCATGGGAATATAGGAGAAGATTGACCCACACTAACTCCTGCAGGATCGTCTTTAGTGAAGCTGACTTTTTGCCAGGCTTAATAGTGGACAAGTTCGAAGATATAATAGTAACCCAATTCCTCACCTTGGGAATGGAAAAACTTAAAGAAATCATAATAGACATTTTATCCGAAATCTTTGCCCCCAAAGGCATATATGAAAGAAGCGATGTAGCAACAAGAGAAAAGGAAGGATTACCTCCTATAAAGGGACCAATAAGGGGAAACTTTGACACCAAAATATTAATCGAAGAAAACGGCCTAAGAATATTGATAGATATCGAGAACGGTCAAAAGACAGGCTATTTCCTCGACCAGAGGGAAAACAGAAAAGCACTACAGGGTTTGGTAAAAGACGCGGAAGTCTTAGATGTATTCTGCTACACAGGAAGCTTTACCCTACACGCCCTCAAATACGGCGCTAAAAAGGTAGTAGCTGTAGATTCGTCAAAAAGCGCTATAGAGCTCGCAAAAGAAA
>LGFB01000097.1 GCA_001508835.1 bacterium 42_11 | reverse complement strand
TCTTTCCTCCGCACTCTCATATGGAACTTTAAGAACCAATTTCCCTTCCCCCTCAAATAATCTTTTATACCCTAAACAAATCATTTGGGTAATCGGTCAAAATCTCATTTTTTTCTTCACCCACATAAATTACATCAGTTATTCTCGGACCACCAATATCCTTGTTGTAAAGGGTTGGAAGAAGGAGATCAACCACCATACCAGCCTCTATAATATCGCCTCTGTTTTTGCCTATGATAGGATAAAACTCCGACTGTCTCAGACCAACCCCATAACCCACCACATCTAAGTAATATTTTTCATAACCGGCCTTCTTTATCACCTCTCTTGCCGCAGCATCTACCTCCGAAGATTTTACACCCGGTCGCAATGTATCTATCGCTCTCTTTTGAGCCTCCAACAAAAGATAGTATGTTTTCTCTCGCTCTGGAGATATCTTGCCAACGGCCACTGTCCGGCACATCTTAGCACAATACCCTTCATACGTAGCCCCTATATGGATAACGACAACTTCTCCCTCCTTTATTTTCTTGTGACTTGCACAGGGATGACTTAAAAGAGTTCTTTCTCCTGAAATAATGTGAGGACGGAAAGGAGAACCGCCAGAACCCGCCTTCAGCATAGCATACTCTGCCTCAGCCAACACATCAAGCTCGCTTACACCAGGCTTTACCGCTCTTACAGCAGCATCCATACCTTTACACAAAGCCATGGCAGCCTTTCTTATTTTCTCCACTTCCTCAGGTTCCTTTACAGCTCTGACGCGATAAAACAGCTCCCCCGCCCCAACAAAATTCTTTTCGGGGAAAGCTTGACGAAGTGCATCATACAAAGCATAATCCACAAAATATCTCTCAAACCCTATGCGAGGAGATATATAACCCATGGATTTTATTACCTCTACCACCTTGCTACCTAAAGTTTCCCGCGGGAAAAAATAACCAAACGTTTTTATCCCAGATTCTCGCTCAACATAATCAGCATCAAGCCAAAGCGTAACTGCAATAGGTTCTCCTTCATTCGGTATAATAATAGCTAAACACTCTATCTGAGTTAAACCGGTAAAATATATTAGATTCTCCCTATTAACTACGAATAAAATATCAAGCTCCTTCTCCCCCATCAACTTCTTAATTTTCTCAAATCTTTGAGCATATCGAGGAGCCATAGTTATCCCTCCTTAAGCCCTATTTCTCAAAGACATCGTTGCACCTGCCACTTCGGCCACTCTTAAGCCAAGCCTCCGAGCCCTCTCTATAGCAAACTCATCCTTATCTGATGGCTCCTGAGAGCAAGAGCCATGATGCCCAGCATCTGCCTCTTTATATCCGTTACCTACTATAATCATCCCCTGGATTATCATCATATCGAATAAGGCCTTTAAAGTAGTCTCCTGCCCACCAAACCGAGAGCGAGCCACAGTTATAGCACCGCCAACCACATTAAGAAGAGCCTTTTCTTTGCGCAATATCCTTGTTCTATCCCAAAAGGCCTTAAGCTGAGCGGAAACCGTTCCAAAGTGAACCGGGCTTCCCACAATAATTCCGTCCGCCTTTCGTAATACATCGAAGGCTTCTCCCAAAGCGTTATTCTTAGAACAGCGCCCCTCGCAAGGATTACTACACACTACACAAAAAGGAGATTCTTGTCCAACCAAAGCGTCAACCGCATGAATAAGATGGGTTTGAGCTCCAAAGCTTTTAGCAGCTTCCAAAGCGACACCTAACAAGAAAGCGGTATTTCCGTTTTTCCGCGGACTTCCGTTAATACCTACTATAAGCATGTAATAACCACCTCCTCGCCTCATAGTATAGAGGAAGGGAAAATACATTAAAAGGGAGAAGGATTAAACTCCTTCCCCCTTATACACTATTATCGTTGATTTTGAGCCTTAGAATCCTGAGGCTCCAAAATCATGGAAGCTATGACCCCTCCAACAAGAGCCCAGAAAGGCGAACTAATCTTGAACAGAACTACACCAGACATTGCTATAACTAAAGCGAAGAAGGCTCCATACCTAAATCTCCTTGGTGAAAATGCCCCTTCAAAGGCATTAAGTAAAACTCCTATCATAGATAATCCTGCAAGCAAACTTATAAGCGGTCCAGGAAGCGCCCTCACAAAAGGAACAATGAGGCTCGCAAATAATCCAAAACCACCGAAAAGAATACCATTAAGCACAGTAGCAGCATAGCGTCCCGATTTATCAGGGCCTGCCACCTCAGAACTACATATGGCTGTCATCGGCCCTGCTATGTTGGCGTTATGTCCACCGAATATAGAAGTAACAATACCTCCCACACCGCTTATTACAGTCATAGCATTTATAGGAGCCTTATACCCCTCAGCAGTTAACACACCGTAAGCTTGAGCATTTTCAGCCCCTATAACGAGAATCGCAAGCGGAATAGCTATAGCAACTAAAGCCTCTACTGAAAAAGATGGAGAGAAAACCTGAGGAGATACCCAACCTATTTTAGTCCCCGCCAATTTAACGCTCCCTGTTAGGAAAGCCATGGCAACACCCACGATTAAAGCCCATAAAATGGGAGATATTTTCTTGCTAAATCTATATCCCCAGAAATAAGCTATTATGACAGCTATCCCTATTAACGGAGCTTTTTGAGTTGAGGTAACTATCCCCAAGCCAAATCTAAACATGGCTCCCGCTATCATTGCCATAACTATGGGCAGAGGAATCCACCTCATCGCTCTACCTATCAAGCCAGAAATTCCCAAGAATAAAACAATTATTCCCGCCACCAAATAAGATCCAACAACCTGATCAAAGGGAAAGAGTGGAAGCGCTGAAGCCATCATTACTGCACCAGGGATAGACCATGCACCGTTTATGGGCATTTTGTAATACAAAGCCAAGATAACGCTTATCAATCCCCCGAAGAAGTAAACGGAAAACAACCACGAAATAGTTTGAACATCCGTAAGTTTCCCATTTTGAGCCGCATTCATTATGATTAATGCGGGACCCGAACACCCAAAAATAGTAGCTACAACTGCCGCCGTTACAGTATTAGCATTCAGTTTATTTTTAAGATCCTTAATTCCTTCTGCAAAGCCCGGTCCCTTTTCCCAAATGGTAAAATTACTTTTAGAGATACTTCTCTCCTCTCTTGAAACCTGAACTTCTGACATCTTTTCGTCCCCCCTTTTTCTGAGCAAATACCCCCCGAGCTGCCCCTCGGGGGGTAAACTTATCCTAATTGTTACATGCTAACAGCATACTTTTTACCTACCTGATCCCTTATCCTTATATCTACTCCTCTCTGCCTTAACCACTTAGGCAATAGCTCATTTTCAACTTTCTCGTTAACTTCAGGAGCTTTTTTCAAGAGATATTCAGCTAAAGGTTCACTTAAGTTTATTCCACCTATGGCGCCATCAAAGATGAGCACTTTCCTTGTTCCCGTAACCTTATAGGCGAACTCCATTGCAGTTTCAAGGTCATCTGCTATTAAAGCATGCTTCATATAGTTTAGGTTCTGAGGATCACGGTTAAACAAATCAGCCTGTTCCCTTCCCACAACCACAGTAGGTATATGCTCACTAAAGAAGGCACTCGGATAACCCACCCATGCATAATTATGGATACACATCTTTATCGCAGGATTGAGAGGAGGAATGTCCTCTAAAAGGGGCTTCCCGTTCTTACCATAGAAAGCTTCCGTATACCACGTATAACTGGGTAAAGGCACACTATCCAAATCATAAAGGTCCGTATTAGCTCCAGCAAAATTAGCATATATAACCCCTCCAGCAAAAACATAAACTACGGGGCATGGAAAATCTAAAGCAACTATGCACTCATCGATAGAGCCTAAAAGCGTCATCATCTTGCCATAATAGCGACAACCGATAAATGTTATGCGATCATTTAAGGCATAAAGATCGTTATCAGCATCTACTCCAATAATTCCGTGGGGAGCCACTGTAAGGAAACAAGCAAAAGCAAACTTCTTTTGAACAAAAGGAGAATCAAAAATGGCCCTAGCTACAAAATTAGCTGCCCTTGGCCCCATATTTTGATGATAAGTAGATCTGGTTTCAATGCGAGCATAGGACATACCAAAGGGCTTTACCGCTCGATCAACTTGTCTGTGAAAGTGAACTTCACGCACATCAGAATTATGGGCGTGGACGATCCAATCGGCATCATAAGCCCTCTTTATGCCGTAAAGCGTTCCTATCTCCGTTTCAATAGGTACTCCCTCATCAATCGGTGCTATGCCTATAGCTTTACCATTAAAGTACTTATCGAGACCATACCGCTTAATATATTCTTCCGTTTCCCTGAATCTTAAACCAACACCGGCCCTTAGCCGAATATCCTTACAACCTGTTTTAGCTTGAATTACATCTTTTAACGTTTTAAGCATTTCAGCGTAAGGTTCTCCCCCTAAAAGAGTGAACCCATGATGGGAAGCTAAGATATTAACCGAGTGCTCGGGTTTTATCATGCTCATATCTACGTGCTTTAAAGCCTCCTCCGTAGCTTTACGAACTGCCTCGATACCCTTATCAGTTGGATAGATTATATCAGGCATATCAGGAAAGAGCTCCTTTATAAGAACGGAAGTCATGCCCGGAAGTTCCGAAACCCTCTTTTTGACCAAAGATGGGTCAATGCCATATTGGGACTTACGTGGAGGTATAGGCGGTATAGGAGAACGCATCTTTACTTCACCCCCCTTCCCTGCAAAGGTGCTGTTCTAACTCTATCTAACAATTTTTCATCTTCATCAAAATAGAAACCTCTTGAAGAGTGTTTTTCCCGAACCTTTTTAGGGATTTCCCACACAGTCACAGTTCTACCATACCATTGCCATCCACCCTGTGGTGGAGTCGATTTAACCCCTGCAGCCTCAAGAAGCCTCAAAATAGGCTGTATACACTCCACCTTACAACCCGTTCTAGCACCTGTCATAAAAGAAATATCTTCTGGAGATTTAGCCCCTTTCAGAATTGCAGCAGCTATTTCCTCCGCTCTTGTTCCCGTACAATAACAAACTACCTGTTCAGGATGTAAAAGTGCATTGCTACACAATTTCAGTATTTCATCATAATTGACAGAGGCAATATCAACGCTCACTAAGAGCGGGTTATCTCGCTTTTGCATTGATATAGCGTAAACAGGGCATCTCTGCTCACACGCAGCGCATCCTCTACATCTATCTACATCCACTTCCGCCTTTCCATCCACAACCTTAATAGCAAGCACAGGACAGACTTTCTCACAGGTTTTACATCCCACACATTTTCCCCTATCAACCTGCGCTATCAAATTAACGAGCTTCATTTTTGCCACCCCCCTCAAGCTTCTAACCTTTTTCCCTTCTTTGAGAAAGATAATATGCTACATCGATAATCATGTCTTCCTGTCCACCAACCATTTTCCTTCTACCAAGTTCAACCAAAATATCCCTCGGGTCTAATCCAAACTTTTCAGCTGCCCTATAAGTGTGAAGGAGAAAGCTTGAATATACCCCAGCATAACCCAACATCAAAGAAGCGTTCTTGATAACCTGTGGCCTCCTCATGACAGGCTCAACGATCTCCTCAGCAACATCCATAATCTTGTAGAAATCAATTCCCGTTTCGTATCCTGCCTTATCCAAAACGCCGACTAGAACCTCCGTTTGAGTGTTACCAGCTCCCGCACCCAACCCCCTGCA
>LGFB01000096.1 GCA_001508835.1 bacterium 42_11 | reverse complement strand
AAGGGCTGGAGCCTTCGATTTGCAAGCGGGATGTACAAGCCCGGTGTATGCTATGGCTATTGTTGAGCCTGGTATTAAAAATGGGCATTGGAAAAATGTATTGGTTATAGGTGTGGAGGTTTTGTCTAGAATCGTTAATTGGGAAGATCGTAATACATGTGTTCTTTTTGGAGATGGAGCCGGGGCTGTAGTTATGAGAGCAGTGGAAAATGGGGGAATAATTGACTTCGATTTGAAGTCTGATGGAACGAAGGCTGATTACATAGAGCTTCCAGCAGGATTAGCCGCTATGCCAGCTACGGAAGAAACGGTAAGGAAAAAGCTTCATACCGTGCATATGAAAGGGAACGAAGTTTTTAAGTATGTTGTTAGAGTGATCCCTGCTTTCATGAAATCTTTGCTGGAGAGGAATGGAATGACTCCAGCAGATATAGATTGGTATATTTTTCATCAGGCTAACTTAAGAATAATAGACGCTGTGTTAGACAGATTTGGCGTGAGTAAAGAGAAGGCCATCGTTAACCTAGATAAATATGGTAATACTTCGGCAGCTACTGTTTTTATTGCTCTGGATGAGGCTGTTAGGGATGGAAGGATAAAAAAGGGAGACAAGATAATGTTTGTTAGCTTCGGTTCTGGAATGACCTATGGGGGAGTGATATTGGAATGGTAATAAGGTTTAAAACTAGGATAACGGAAATGCTGAATTTGGAATATCCTATATTTCAAGGAGGTATGGCGTGGGTTGCTAATGCAGATCTTGCAGCAGCAGTATCAAACGCCGGTGGTTTAGGAATAATAGGAGCCGGTAATGCCCCGGCTGATTGGCTTGAGAAGGAGATAAAAAGAGCGAAAGAGTTGACTAATAAACCCTTTGGGGTCAATATAATGCTTCTTTCTCCGTATGTTGATGATGTAATAGAGCTTTTGAAACGTGAAAGGGTTCCTGTTGTGACTACTGGTGCTGGTAGCCCTCAGAAGGTAATAGATGCTCTGAAACCTCTGGGTACGAAGGTTATCCCTGTTATAGCCTCTGTTGCTCATGCCAAGAGAGTGGAAAAACAGGGAGCCGATGCTGTTGTAGCTGAGGGAACCGAGTCAGGAGGTCATATAGGGGAGCTAACGACCATGGTGCTTGTTCCTCAGGTTGTTGATGCTGTTAGTATTCCTGTAATAGCTGCTGGTGGAATAGGAGATGGTAGAGGATTTGTTGCTGCTTTAGCTTTGGGAGCGGAAGGAGTCCAGATGGGAACAAGATTTGTTTGTGCGTTGGAAAGTCCTGCTCATATAAAATACAAAGAAAGAATAGTAAATGCAGGTGACAGGGATACGGTAGTTACAGCGCGTATAACTGGACATCCTGTTAGGTGTCTTAAAAACAAGTTGACAAAAGAATTCGAAAGACTAGAGATGGAAAGGGCTTCTATTGAAGAGTTTGAGAAGCTTGGTGTTGGTAAACTGAGGTCAGCAGTGGTGGAAGGTGATGTGGAATGGGGATCGGTTATGGCAGGACAGGTATCTGGTTTGATAAAAGACATAAAGCCAGCTAAAGAAATAATAGAAGATATAATGAGGGAGGCTTATTCTGTTTTGGAAGGTTTATCCTCCAAATATTTAAGAGGTGAAGCCTAATGAAATATGCTGTCGTTTTTCCTGGTCAGGCTTCTCAGTATGTAGGTATGGGAAGAGAACTTGCAGAGAAATATCCGATTGTTGATGAGACTTTAGATGAAGCGGATAGCGTTTTAGGTATTCCCATAAAGAAGCTTTGCTTTGAGGGACCGGAAGAAGAGTTATCCAAGACCTATAATACTCAACCTGCTATAATGGCTGTTTCTGTGGCTTTTTGGAGGCTCCTTAAGGATATGAAGCCTGAAATAAAACCTGCCTTTTTTGCTGGTCATAGTTTAGGAGAGTATACAGCGCTTGTTGCTTCTTCAGTTTTAGAATTTCCTGACGCCATTAAACTTGTGCGAAAAAGAGGAGAGTGGATGCAAGAGGCTGTTCCTTTAGGAGTGGGTGCGATGGGAGCCGTTATTGGGCTTCCTATAGAAGAGGTTGAGAAAATATGCCTTGAGAGCGCGATGGGAGAGATTCTGTCTTGTGCTAACATTAATTCTCCGTCTCAAATAGTAATTTCTGGTCATAAGGAGGCAGTTAAAAGGGCGTTGAGCTTAGCTAAGGAAAGAGGGGCTAAAAAAGTAGTCGAGCTTAATGTAAGCGCCCCCTTTCATTGTGAGTTAATGAAAGAAGTGGGAGAAAAGCTTTGGGTAGAATTTCAGAGGATTTCATTTAGAGATGCTCAGATTCCCATAGTTACGAATGTGGATGGGTTGCCAACCGTAAAGGGTGATGAAATAAAGCTTAAGCTTAAAAACCAAACTTTTTCTCCTGTTAAATGGGTTGATTCTGTGGTCAAGATGGTAGAAGAAGGTGTAGAAGCTTTCATCGAGGTTGGCCCGGGGAAGGTGTTGTCTGGTCTTATAAAGTCTATTAACAGAAATGTTAAGCTTCTTAGGGTTGAGGATGAAAAAACGTTGAAGGAAACCCTTGATTTTTTAGAGGGGGTTATTTAAAATGAGCTTGCTTGGGAAAACGGCTCTTGTTACGGGAGGATCGCGAGGAATAGGGAGAGCAATAGCAATTGAGCTTGCCAATCGTGGTGCAAAAGTTGTTGTTAATTATGCCAAAAGTGAGAAGCTTGCCCAAGAAGTTGTCGATAGTATTTTAAAAAACGGCGGTGTAGCTATGGCGGTAAAGGCAAACGTTGCTCTTGAAGAAGATGTCGCAGAAATGTTTAAGAAGGTTTCTTCAGAATTTGGTGGTGTGGATATCTTGGTTAACAATGCAGGGATAGTTAGAGATACTCTTTTACTTAGAATGAAGTTGAGGGATTGGCGGGAAGTTATAGATACGGACTTAACGGGGGTTTTTTTGTGTTCGAGGGAAGCTGTAAAGGGTATGCTTAAGAAAAGATGGGGCAGGATAATAAACATAACTTCTGTCATAGGGGAAATTGGCAATATCGGTCAAACTAATTATGCCGCAGCTAAAGCAGGGGTGATAGGTTTTACGAAGGCGCTTGCAAAAGAGGTCGGAAGCAGGGGAATTACAGTAAACGCAGTGGCCCCTGGTTTTATAGAGACAGATATGACATCTTCTCTACCAGCGGAGATGAAAGAACGCTTTTTGGAGCAAATTGCTCTGCGAAGGATAGGAAAACCCGAGGAGGTGGCCAAATTGGTGGCTTTTCTTGCTTCTGAGGACGCAAGCTACATAACAGGTCAGGTTATAAATATTGACGGTGGAATGGTGATGTAAGAAGGGGGGTGAACGAGGTGGAAGATATCCTTGAAAGACTCAAGAATATAGTTGTTGAAAAGTTGGGTGTAGAGGAATCTGAGATAAGACCCGATGCTTCTTTTATCGACGATCTGGGAGCGGATTCTCTTGATATTGTAGAATTGATCATGGCAATAGAAGAAGAATTTGATATTGAGATCCCTGATGAGGATGCTGAAAAGCTAACCACCGTAGGCGCTGCTGTTGACTACATTAAAAATAAGCTTGGGATAGAAGACTAAAGGGGTGACGTTCTTGCGAAGGGTTGCTATTACAGGTGCTGGTGTGGTTTCTCCAATAGGAATAGGCGTGGAAGAATTTTGGCAAGCTCTTAAGGAAGGGAAAAACGGCATAGAAAGAATAACCTCTTTCGATCCTTCTGGACTTGATTCTCAGATAGCTGGGGAGGTTAGAAATTTCGATCCCTCCCCCTATCTTGATAAGAAGGAGCAGAAACGGCTTGATAGGGTTATCCAGTTTTCACTTGTGGCTTCTGAACTTGCGATGAAAGATGCTGGGCTAAATGTAGATGAACTTAATCCGGAGCGTTTTGGTGTATGCATAGGAAGCGGTCAAGGGGGTATTATCACCTCTTTCGAGCAGATAAAGGTTCTATTAGAAAAAGGCCCATCTAAGATAAGCCCGTTTTTCATTCCGATGATGATAATCAACATGAGTGGTGCTTATGTTGCTATAAAATATAATGCAAAAGGACCTAACTATGCACCGGTAAGTGCTTGCGCAAGTGCTGCTCATTCAATTGGTGAGGCTTTCGAGATAATAAGGAGAGGAGATGCCGACATTATGCTTGCGGGTGGGGCAGAGGCTGCGGTTACACCTATTGGAGTTGCTGGTTTTTGCGCTATGAAGGCTCTTTCTACAAGAAATGATGAACCTGCCAAGGCGTCTCGGCCCTTTGACAAGTTAAGGGATGGTTTTGTGATTGGGGAAGGTGCGGGAGTAATAGTGTTGGAGGAGATGGAGAGAGCGAAGGCGAGAGGCGCGAGAATTTACGCCGAGCTTGTAGGATGTGCTGCAAATTGTGATGCTTATCACATTACTGCTCCATCCCCTGATGGAGAAGGTGCGGTCAAGGCGATGTTGAAAGCGCTGGAAAAGGCTGGCATATCTCCTGACGAGGTAGATTATATTAACGCTCATGGAACATCAACACCTCTTAATGATAAAACCGAAACTTTGGCTATAAAGCAGGTTTTTGGAGAGAGGGCGTATAAAATTCCTATAAGCTCAACAAAGTCAATGATTGGGCATCTTTTGGGGGCGGCGGCAGCTGCCGAAATTATAGCCACATTGTTAGCTATTTACGGAGGTGTGATTCATCCTACCATTAACTATGAGGTTCCGGACCCAGAGTGTGATCTTGACTATGTTCCCAATGAGGCAAGGGAATCAAATGTTAGGGTAGCCATAAAGAATTCTTTCGGTTTTGGAGGACATAATGCTGTTCTAGTGTTGAAGAAGGTATGATAGACGAACTCGAAAAGAGGTTGTCTTACCGATTTTCAAATCCTGAACTTTTAAAAGAGGCTCTAATACATTCTTCTTATGCACATGAGCATGGACTTAGCAAGGATAACGAGAGAATGGAGTTTTTAGGAGATGCTGTTCTTTCCTTAATTGTTAGCGAATATTTGCTTAAGAGGTATCCAGAGAAAAAAGAGGGGGAGCTTGCTTTAATTAAGTCTAAGATAGTGAGCAGGGGGACCCTAGCGTATCTTGCTGATAAGATAGGCTTGGGTCCCTTTATTCTTTTGGGAAATGGCGATGATAAGCAGGGTGTGAGAAAGAGAAAATCCACGTTAGCTAATGTTTTTGAAGCTCTCATAGGAGCTATTTACTTGGATGGTGGTTTGGAAAGGGTAAGGGAGTTTTTGTTACCTTTGATTGAGTCACTCTTAGAGGAGGTTGATAAGATTTCTATTGCCATAAAGGATCCGAAGACAAGGCTTCAGGAGATTCTTCAAGCAAGATTTAAGGAGCTTCCTCGGTATGAACTTATGTCGATTGAAGGGCCAAATCATGAGCCTATATTTAGAGTTAAGGTTGTTTTTAGAGGAAAGATTTTAGGCACGGGCGTGGGTAAAAGTAGAAAAGAAGCTGAAAAAGATGCTGCTAAAAAAGCTATCGAAATGCTTGACGATGTTATAATTAATAAGGAAGATGCTTGAAAGAAGGGAGTGGTTTGGGTTTTGCTTAGCCCTCAAGAACAGCTTAAGCTCATAAAAAGGGGAACTGTAGAGATAATAAATGAAGAGGAACTCATGAAGAAGCTCGAGAAAGGAATTCCTTTAATTGTGAAGGCAGGATTTGACCCTACAGCTCCTGATTTGCACTTAGGGCATACTGTTCTTCTAAGA
>LGFB01000095.1 GCA_001508835.1 bacterium 42_11 | reverse complement strand
GTTTAAGAGACACTCTCCTTGAGGTCATCGACTTGTGGCTTTCCCTGAAGTTTGGCAACGAGGGCAAGCTCTTTCTGGAAAAGCTGAAGGGTGTGGAGGATGTGGAAAAGCTTAAGGAGGTAAAGGAGTTAATAATGAAAGCAAGGACTTTGGGAGAGCTGGAGGAGCTCCTTAAGGCTTTGCTATAATTTTAAGAAAGGGGGGATGTTTGATGCTCGTTAGAGATGAGGAGAGGAGTCAACCGGTCGAGAGGGAAAGCTTCAGGGGTGGGGAAGGCAAGATTTATGTGAGCTACTTCCTTAACGAGGAGAGGGATGAACCTGGAGCCTTGAGAGTAATGAGAATTACCATTCCGCCCGGTTCCTCGATTGGTTATCATCAGCATGTGGGGGAGGAAGAGGTTTACCTCATACTTAAGGGCAGGGGAGAGGTTAACGATAATGGAGAGATTAGTGAGGTAAAGTCGGGCGATATGGTTTTGACGAGAAGCGGATTTTACCATGGCATAAGGAATATAGGAGATGAACCTTTAGAGCTTTTTGCCATGGTTAGTAAGGTTTAGGAAGAGGAAGGTTTTTCGTTAGCTTTTTGATTAAAAGCTCCCTTTTGCAATTCGGGCATAGCTCTTCAAGTTCCGTATCCATTTCCATTAAGAGCGATTTGGTTTTTTCCCACAGGGGGTAAGTGGTAAATAAGCTTCCGCAGTTTTTACATTCCTTCATCTTTACCTTGGTTTCACTCCACGATTTTAAAATCTTTCTATTTTCGACCTCTTCCGCGGAGACGGCTTCCGTGGGGCATATGTTTACACACGCCAGGCAACCCAGGCAGTCAGGATTTTCCTCGAAGAATGGGGTATTTATCTTAGTGGATGGTCCACGCCCTATGTAGTTTATTACCCCCGCTTTCATGACTTCCCCACAGACTCTTATGCAAAGTCCGCACAATATACACTTTCCGTTAAGATGGTCCGTGACGAAGGCTCTCTTTGGAAACCTGGATTTCTCGATACCATATTTTTCTGCAAGCTTTTTTATGTTCTCCGCATTCGGAGCCTGAGCCAAGTAAAGCTCAAGCAAGATTTTTCGATGTTTCACTACCTCTGGAGATTGGGTCAGTATTTCTAATCCATTCTGAGCCTGCAATGTGCAAGATGTGGTTATAAATCTCTCATCATCTTTTATGACTTCGACGATGCATAATCTGCACGCTCCATAGGGTTCCTCGAATATCTCGTGATAACATAGGTGAGGTATATCTATACCCTCTTTTAAGGCCAGCTTGAGTATGTTTTCCCCCTCTCGGGCATAAAGATTCTGATCGTTTATCTTAATCTTTACCATCGTTAATCAGCCCTTCATACTCCTCCCTGAAGTATCGTAGCGTTGTTAAAACGGGATTTGGTGCTGTCTTTCCAAGTCCGCATAAAGATGTGGTTTGAATTGTCATGGAAAGCTCTTCAAGGAGTTTTAGGTCTTCCTCGGAGCCCCTTCTGCTCAGTATTTTATGAAGAATGTGGAGCATCTGCTTTAGCCCTTCTCTGCAGGGGGTGCATTTGCCACAGGACTCTTCACTTGTAAATCCTATGAAAAATAAGGCTGTTTCCACCATGGAGGTCTTCTCGCTCATTACCACCATTCCACCCGAGCCCATTATTGTACCTAAATCCCTTAAGCTTTCATAGTCTATCGGAGTATCGAAGCCTTCCTCTGGAATGCAACCTCCCGATGGTCCTCCTATTTGAACCGCCTTCACTTTCAAACCGCTCGGCGAGCCTCCTCCGATATCGTGAACTATGGTCTTTAGCTTCGTTCCGAGAGGAACTTCCACAAGTCCTATTCTTTTAACTTCTCCCACTAAGGAAAAAACCTTCGTTCCCGCGTTGTTTTCTTTTCCTACCTTGGAAAATCTTTCTCCTCCCATCGCCAATATTATTGGGATATTGCACCACGTTTCCACGTTGTTTATGCTGGTTGGCTTTCCCCAAAGGCCCTTTTCAGCTGGAAAGGGAGGCCGTGGGCGTGGTCTTCCCGTTTTGCCCTCTATGGAGGCGATCATTGCTGTCTCCTCGCCACACACGAAGGCACCTGCTCCCTTAACTATCTTTATATCAAAGCTGAAATTGCTTCCAAATATGTTTTCCCCAAGAAGGCCATACTCCCTTGCTTGTTTTATCGCGGTTTCTATTCTTTTTATGGCAAGGGGGTATTCGGCCCTTATATATATAATTCCCTCCTTTGCTCCTATGGCATAGCCTCCTATGATCATGCCCTCTATTACCGCGTGAGGGTCGCTTTCAAGCTCGTTTCGGTTCATGTAGGCACCGGGGTCTCCCTCATCGGCGTTGCATATCACATATTTTTCATCGCTCTCATTTTTAGCGGTGATTTCCCATTTTAATCCCGTTGGGAAGCCGGCTCCTCCCCTTCCTCGAAGACCTGCCCTTTTAACTTCTTCTATGACCTCTTCAGGTTTCATGTTTAGCGCCTTATGTAGAGATTTGTATCCTCCTATTGCGATATACTCCTCTAAGTCCTCGGGATTTATTAAACCGGCATTTCTTAAAACGAGCTTTAGCTGGCCTCTGAAGAAAGGTAGGTCGCTGTAAGAAGGTATATTTGCAAGCCCTTTTCCGTAAACCATATATTCTGTTATATGGTTCCACTCCTCGATTTTGCAAAGGGCTTTTTTGTCGGGAATCTCGCCTGATAATACCGCCCTTAATATTTCCTCCGTTTCCTCTGGGTTAACTTTAGAGAGTATCGTTAAAGGCTTCCCCGGGATGGTAACCTTAACCAAGGGCTCCTCGCTACAATATCCAAAGCATCCTACCTTTGTTAAAAATACCCTTTCGGTTAAATCTTTGATTGCGTTCTCAAAGTATGTGTAGACATAATCGGCTCCCGTGGCTATCCCGCAGGTTCCAAGCCCTACCGCTATTCTTATTTTTTCTCCTTTAATCTTTTGGATTCCCCTGTGGGCTATCTCCTCTAAGTCTTCTAAACTTCTTATCTTCATTTTTCCTTCCATCCATAAAGCTTAAGAAGGGAGGGGAGGCTTTCCGGGAATACATAACCATAGATTCTCTCGTTAATCCTTACTACGGGGGCCATGCTACAGGCTCCGAAGCATCTTGCGCTTTTAATGGTGAAAATGCCATCCGATGTGGTCTCTCCCTCTTTTATTCCAAGCCGTCTTTCTAATTCTTCTATTATTTTGGGCGCTCCCTTTACATAGCATGCTGTTCCCATACATACTGTGATGGTATGCTTCCCTCCCCTTTCCAAGTTGAAGAAGGAGTAGAAGGTTACAAGGCTGTAAAGATCCGCAAGGGGGATGTTAAGTCTTTTTGAGATGTACTTTAAAGATTCCTTGGATAGATATCCTTCCCTTTCTTGAATCTCCTCTAATATGCTTAGGATTCTTCCTGCGGGTGAGGAATGTTTTAGGATAATTTCCTCAAGCTCTTTCGCCCTTTTTGTGTTGTTCATTGGCCCGCCTCCAAGAGCTTTTCGGCAAGTAAGCTAATTCCCTTTCGTATGGGAGAATCGATAGGTATCTCCGTTAGCGGTTTCCCCTCTTCGTCAATCTTTTTAACGTTTCGGTCGAACTCGATCATGAGGTAAGGGCTCAAAGAAAACCTGTTAAGGCTTTCTAAGTTTTCCTTTTGAACCTTGTTTATTAAAAGGACTCTATTTGCTATCTTCAATTCCTTTCCCATCTCCAAAAGCTTTTTGGATATCTTAATGGATTTGTAGGTGGGTTCTGAGACGCAAACCATGGCGCTGAACCTCTCCGCTAATCCTCTTCCGAAAACTTCGGCGCCCGCTTCGCTATCGACTATGATTACATCTCTTTCCTTTAATAGAATATGTCTTAAAAGGGCTTTTGCTAAGGCGATTGCAGGGCATAAACAGCCTTCTTTGCTTTGATCTATACTTCCTACAACCAAGAGCTTGAGGTTTTCCTTTATTTTCACACAGCGTCTTTCGATAATATCATCTACCTTGGGAGTTAGGGAAAATAGGGACCCCCATCCGCTTCCTGGGTTAGCTCCCGTTTTCTCCTCGATCAGCTTTTCGTCTTTTGAGATGGGAACGATGCCTTCTGCTTCCTTAGAAGGAATGCCTAAGCTCATGGCTAAATTGGGGACCGAATCGGTGTCTAATGCTAAAACGTTGTAACCCCTTTCTGAAAGCTCAAGGGATAAAAGGGCGGAGATCGTGGTCTTACCAACTCCGCCCTTTCCGGCTATCAGTATTTTCATGATAGACCGAGTTTCTTCCTTTTATTTAATATGTAATTATAGAGAGTAGAGGCGGCTTTTACGGGGTCGGGCTCCACATAGAATTTCCCTCCGAGTATGCTCTCTACCTCCTCGGTTAGTATTTTAGTAACCCTTTGACTTCCTAATACGGGTGGGATAACCCCCAGGTGAGTGAGTACCCCGCTTGCAACGAAGTAAGTTCCTATGGATACGGCTTTTTCGCTCATCCATTCTGGTGCGGAGCCTGCAACGGGTAAATCGGGTATGTCTACTCCAAGGGCGTCAGCTAAGGCTCCTAATGCTATGAGTATCCTTGAGCAGTCCACACAGGAACCCATGTGGAGGCATGGAGGAATGTTCAAGCTTTCGCAAACCCTTTTGAGCCCCGGGCCTGCCTCATCTATGGCCTTTAAACTTAATAAGCCATGCATACCGGCGGCTATTCCCCAGCATCCTGTTCCAACCACCAAGATGTCCCTTTTGATTAGCTCCTTTGTGAGCGTGACATGACTGTTATTGTGGATAACCCTTGGGTTATTACAGCCTACTACCCCCACTATTCCCTTTATCGTCCCATCTTCGATAGCGTTTATAAGGGGCTCAAGGCTTCCCCCAAGGGCATTGAGTATTGCCTCTACGCTGAATCCTGCCATGAGGTCCATCTCTCCTTTAGGTATAAATACCTTTTCCTTAATTCGATTGGGATAGTTATCTATGGCCATCTTTATTATCTCCTTCGCCAGTTCGTCTGCCCTTTCAGGGTTAAATTCCATATGCTTTGCGCCGGGGATTCTCGCCTTAGATTCCGTAGTTATCAATTTAGTATGATAACAGCTTGCTACATCTGCCAAAGCTGGCATCAGACACTGATAGTCTACTATCATAGCTTCAACTGCTCCGGTTATAATTGCAAGTTCCTGCATTAAGAAGTTGCCTGCCAGGGGTATTCCCATTCTCATCAGGACCTCGTTGCCGGTGCAACATATCCCTGCCACATTTATTCCTTCGGCTCCTCTCTCCTTGGCGAGGTTCTGCATCTCATCGCTTGTGGCAATTTCAGCTATCTTTGCTGAAAGTATGGGGTTGTGGCCGTGAAGGATTATATTTACCATGTTTTCCTTGAGCACACCGAGGTTGGCGGAGGATGTAATCGGTTTTGGTGTCCCAAACAGGATATCGCTAAGATACGTTGCCATCATGGAACCGCTCCATCCATCGCTTAAGGCGGTTCTAACGCCGTGAAGAAGAAGGCTAACAGGGTCGGCATCCACTCCCATCGTGGTTCTGTGCATGCATTCGCATATCTCCCTGTCTATCGCTCTCGGGAGAAGGTTCAGCTTTTCCCACGTTTCGTATCTCCTCTTAGGAGCGAGGGCTTTAAGTAGCCTTAATGGCTCGTCGTCTTGTTTGCCGAACTCTGCCTCCAGAATTTCCGCTACCTGATTTCCGATATCGGTT
>LGFB01000094.1 GCA_001508835.1 bacterium 42_11 | reverse complement strand
GAGCGAGGAGATGAGGAGGCTCATCCTATGGATGAGGACTTTGTTAAAGCTCTTGAGTATGGTATGCCTCCTGCAGCGGGTATAGGTATTGGTATCGATAGGCTGGTAATGATATTGACGGGAGCACTTTCGATCAGGGATGTAATCCTCTTTCCTCATCTTAGACCGGAAAGGGGGATGGAGGATGGGGAGGGAGATACCGAAAGAGGTAGTTGAGGAGGTTGAAAGGCTAAGGAAAGAGATAGCTTATCACGACTACAGGTATTACATATTGAATGATCCTGTAATATCCGATGCTGAATATGACGCCCTTATGCGTAGACTTAGGGAATTGGAAGCGAAGTACCCCGAGCTTATAACTCCCGATTCGCCTACTCAGAGGGTTGGTGGGGCTCCGGCGCCTGAGTTTAAAAAAGTTACTCATGAGGAGCCAATGCTCAGTTTAGATAACGCTTTTTCTAAAGAGGAGCTTTTAGCTTTTGATCAGAGAGTGAAGAGATGGAGTGGTGAAAGTGAAATAGAGTACGTCGCAGAGCACAAAATAGACGGGGTCTCCGTTTCTCTTGTATACGAAGACGGAGTTTTTGTGGTTGGGGCTACCCGTGGTGATGGGATAACAGGGGAAGATGTAACTGCTAACCTTAGAACCATAAAAACGGTTCCCTTAAGATTGGTGAAGGATATTTCCGGGAGGCTTGAAGTTAGAGGAGAAGTTTTTATGACGAAAGATGAATTTGCGAGAATAAACGCTGAAAGAGAAGAAGCGGGTCTTCCACTTTTTGCCAACCCTCGAAATGCTGCTGCCGGATCGCTTCGTCAGCTCGACCCGAGGGTAACAGCCTCTCGTGCTTTAGACATATACGTTTACTATCTCATTAATCCGGAAAAGTGGGGAATTTATACCCACTGGGATGCCCTCAATTTTATGAAAGAACTTGGGTTCAAGGTTAATCCCTATTCAAGGTTGTGTAAGGATATGGAGGAAGTTTGGAAGTATTGCGAGGAATGGGAGAGGAAAAAATCCGAACTGGTTTATGCTGTTGATGGAGTGGTTTTGAAGGTAAACAAGTTAGATCTGTGGAAGAAATTGGGAGCTACTAGTAAAAGTCCGCGTTGGGCTATAGCTTTTAAGTTTCCACCTGAGGAGGCCACTACGAGAGTTATTGATATAGTGGTTAATGTTGGTAGGACAGGTATTTTAACCCCTGTTGCCGTTTTAGAGCCTGTTCACTTAGGAGGTACCATAGTTAAGAGAGCATCCTTGCATAACGAAGATGAAGTCCGCCGTAAAGATGTTAGGATAGGGGACTGGGTTATAGTTAGAAAGGCTGGCGAGATAATTCCAGAGGTGGTTAAGGTTATAGTAGATAGAAGGACCGGGAATGAAAGGGAATTTAAGATGCCCGATAAGTGTCCCGTATGTGGAGCCAGTGTAGTTAGACCCGAGGGTGAGGTTGCTCATAGATGTATAGGTATAAACTGTCCTGCCCAGCTGAAGGAAAGGATAAGGCATTTTGCAAGTAGAGACGCCATGGATATAAGGGGTCTCGGCCCAGCTATAATAGAGCAGCTTGTGGAAAAGAGATTTGTAAAAGATATAGCTGATATATATTACTTGACTTACGATCGTCTTCTCTCCTTAGAGAGAATGGGGCCCAAAAGCGCCGCTAATTTGATGAAGGCTATAAATGCTAGCAAAAATAGACCACTTGCTAATCTGATATTTGGTTTAGGCATAAGATATGTAGGTAAAGTAGTTGCAAAACTGTTAGCTGACAAATTTGGAACACTTGATAGGCTTATGAGAGCTTCCTATTTTGACCTTGTCGAGATCGAAGGTATTGGTGAAAAGGTGGCTTCAAGCGTCGTTAAATTTTTCAAGGAACCGCAGACATTGGAGCTTATAGAGAAGCTGAGAAAAGCGGGTGTCAATTTCGGAAGGGAAAAGGAATCTCTTAAGGAGGTTAGGGAGAACTTTTTTAAAGGAAAGGTAGTGGTTTTTACTGGGGAATTAAAGAGCTTTACAAGAAGCGAGGCTTCTGAACTTGTTGAATCCCTCGGCGGTCAAGTTGTGGATAGCGTTAGTAAGAAGGTTAACTTGGTAGTGGTTGGTGAAAACCCAGGTTCAAAATATAATAAGGCTTTGTCCTTGGGGATTCCAATCATTAGAGAGAGCGAATTTTTGGAGAAGCTGAAAGAGGCAGGAATAGAGGTTAAGGGGAAAGTATCAAGGGAACCTACTTTGTTTTAAGGGGGTAGCTATTTATGAGAGTTACGATTAAAGATGTGAAGCATATAATGAAATTGGCCTATCTGGACCTGAAGGGAGAGGAAGAGGAGAAAATGTTGAAACACTTTAGCAGGATACTTGAATACTTTGCTAAGTTGCAGGAGCTTGATACTGCGAATATAGAGCCTTTGAGTCATGTTATTGAAGAATCAACTCCTTTGAGAGAGGATGAAGTTAAAAAGGGGCTTTCTCAAAGGGATGTGCTATCTATGGCTCCGGAAGAAGAGGGAGGCTATGTAAAGGTTCCGAAAATAGTCGAATAGGGAGGGATAGCTTTGGAGCTATGTGATATGCCTGCATGGAAACTTAAAGAATTAATAAGAAAAGGAGATATCTCTCCGGAAGATATCTTAGACTCCGTCTTCGAGAGAATAGAGGAAGTGGAGCGTGATCTTAATTCTTATATAACGATTTTGAAAGAGGAGGCTTACAACCAGGCAAAGGAGATTAAAGCAAGGTTACAGAAGGGAGAGGATCTTCCTTTAGGAGGTATTCCCATTGCTATAAAGGATATCCTGTGTACGAAGGGAATAGAGACAACCTGTGCATCGAAAATCTTGAAGGGATTTTACCCACCCTATGATGCTACTGTAGTGGAGAGAGTAAAGAGAGCGGGAGCGATAATAATAGGGAAGACCAATCTCGACGAGTTTGCTATGGGTTCCTCAACGGAAAATTCCGCTTTCGGCCCTACAAGGAATCCGTGGGATAGGGAGCGTGTTCCTGGCGGCTCAAGCGGAGGTTCGGCTGCTGCCGTTGCTGCTGGAGAGACAATTCTTGCTTTGGGTTCTGATACAGGAGGTTCTGTAAGGCAACCTGCAGCTTTTTGTGGAATAGTGGGGTTGAAACCAACCTATGGCTTGGTATCGAGATATGGGCTTATAGCCTATGCATCTTCACTGGATCAGATAGGGCCCATGACCAAGGATGTGAGAGATTGTGCCCTCTTACTTCAGGTTATAGCTGGGAAAGACGAAAAAGATTCAACCTCTTTGAAGGTAGATTTACCGAACTATCTTGAGGCATGTAGGCATCATGATTTAAGTGGCATAAAAATAGGCATTCCAAGAGAGTATATTAGCGAATCTTTAGACCCTTCGGTGGCGGAGGTTATGGAGAATTCGAAGCGAGTTTTTGAGAAGCTTGGTGCTACGGTAAAGGAGATATCCCTGCCTCACACGGAGTATGCTCTTCCCACTTATTACATCATTGCTCCCGCTGAAGCAAGCTCTAACTTGGCAAGATATGATGGAGTTCAATATGGATTAAGAGTAAAAGGCAAGTCTTTAAGGGATATGTACCTTGAGACCAGAACAAAGGGATTTGGCGATGAGGTAAAAAGAAGGATAATGATAGGAACATATGTTTTAAGCGCAGGGTATTATGATGCTTTCTATCTTAAAGCCCTTAAGGTTCGAAGGCTTGTTAAAGCGGATTTTGATGAAGCCTTTAAGGAAGTGGACTATATTTTAACGCCTACATCTCCAACTCCTGCCTTTAAGTTAGGTGAGAAGATTGAGGACCCCATACTTATGTATCTTTCAGATGTTTTTACCGTTCCGGTTAACTTAGCGGGAATTTGTGCTATTTCGATAAATGGCGGTTTTTCCAAGGAAAATTTGCCTATCGGAATTCAGCTAATAGGAAGAGCTTTGGATGAGTTTGGACTTTTGAAAATTGCTTCAGCTTTTGAAACTGAGACGGAGTTGCAAGGTTGCAGGCCTTTTGGGAGGTGAGTCTTTTGGAGCTTAAGCCTGTTATTGGCCTTGAGATACATTGCCAGCTTCTAACCAAAACCAAGCTTTTTTGTTCTTGTCCTACCGACTATGTGGGAAGGGAGCCAAATAGTATAGTTTGTCCTGTTTGCTTGGGGTTGCCTGGTTCCCTTCCAGTGCTTAACAAGGAGGCGTTGAAGCTTGCCTTAAGAACTGCCTTGGCCTTAAACTGTGAGATTCTGAGTAAAACAAGATTTCACAGAAAGAATTACTTTTATCCGGATTTGCCGAAAGCTTATCAGATATCTCAGTATGATATTCCATTAGGAATCAATGGTTACCTTGAGCTTAATGGTAAGAGAATAGGTATAAGGAGAGTCCATATGGAAGAGGATGCTGGAAAGCTGGTTCATCCAACAAAGACGGGAAGAATAGAGGGAGCCGAATATTCTTTGGTTGACTTTAATAGATGTGGGGTTCCCCTTATAGAAATAGTGACCGAGCCTGACCTTTCTTCTCCAGAGGAGGCTAAAACCTTTGTTATGGAGCTTAGAAGCCTGGTTCAACATATAGGCGTTTCCGATGGTAACATGGAGGAAGGATCCCTGAGATGTGACGCCAATATATCTATCTCCGTGAATGGTAAGCGAGGGGTGAAGACGGAGATAAAGAACATGAATTCTTTTAGAGCAATAGAGAGAGCTTTAGCTTATGAGATCAAAAGACAGACAGAGATTATTCTTTCGGGCGGAGAGGTAGTTCAGGAAACGAGGCATTGGGATGACTCCAAGGGGATAACCACTTCCTTAAGGGGGAAAGAGGAGGCTCATGATTACCGTTATTTTCCCGAACCGGACCTGCTCCCCTTAATCATAGATAGGGAACTCGTTGAGGAGATAAGAAGGACAATGCCGGAGCTTCCAAAGGATCGAAGAGAGAGATGGAAAAGAGACTATGGTTTGGGGGATTATGAGGTCTCGGTCTTGAGCTCTTCTAAAGCCTTGGGGGATCTTTTTGATGCATGCGTTAGGGAGATAGGGAAGCCCAAAGAGGTCTCTAACTGGTTACAGGTTGAATTTCTTAGGATTGCCGACGAGTGCAAGTTAAGAATAGAGGAGAGCTACTTTGTGATACCTTATCTTAAAGAAGTGATAGAGCTTTTAGAAAAGGGAGTAGTAAACAATCAGGTAGCGAAAAGCGTCTTCGAAGAAGCGGTGAAAACCAGAAGAGAACCTCTTGATATAGTCAAAGCTAAGGGGTTGGAGCAGGTTAGTGATGAAACGGCGATAAGAGACATAGTAAAATCAGTTTTGTCGGAAAATCAGGATGCAGTTCAGTCTTACCTAAGCGGTAAGGAGAAGGCTTTCAATTTCCTGCTGGGGCAGGTTATGAGGGCTACAAAAGGTAAAGCCAATCCATCGGTGGTAAGAAAAGTGTTAGAGGAGGAGCTTAAATCCCTTTCATGAGAGTTTTTGTGGAGAAAATGGTGTACGGAGGTCATGGATTGGCTCGAACGGAAAATGGTTATGTATTTGTTAAGGGTGCCATTGCGGGTGAGGTGGTAGAGACCGAAATAGATAAAAAGAAAAAGGATTACTCTTTTGCCTATGTTCGTGATATAGTAGAACCGTCTCCTTTGCGAATCCCCACGCGTTGTCCCCACTTTGGAGTTTGTGGTGGGTGTGATTGGCAATATATCTCTTACGAAGGGCAGTTAGATATGAAAGGTCAAATTTTGGAAGATACTTTTAGGAGGATAGGAGGTGTAGAA
>LGFB01000093.1 GCA_001508835.1 bacterium 42_11 | reverse complement strand
CTTTCGTTTCTGCTGAGGTTAAAAACCCCGATACCATAGTTATTGCTACCATAGGTGATGTGGATACCCTTGACCCTCATTTTTCCTACGATACGGCAAGTGGGGAGATAATATACAACGTTTATGAAAACCTTATAGGGTATAAAGGGGAGAGCGTTACCGATTTTGTTCCTCTTTTAGCTACAGAAGTTCCTAGCGCGGAGAACGGATTGATAAGGGATGATGGTAAGACTTACATATTCCCCATAAGAAAGGGGGTTAAATTTCATAACGGATATGAACTTACTCCGGAGGATGTAGCTTATTCTTTTAAAAGGTGCATGATTCTCGACAGAACTGGTGGCCCAAGCTGGATGATACTCGATCCTTTGTTGGGTTATGAGAGCTTGGAAGATTTAGTCAGGGATAAAGCTAATGTTTCTGATTGGGATGAGCTTTTTACCGAAGATGGAAAACTAAAACCTGAATACGAGTCTGTCATGCAGGAAATATACGAGATGATAGATAAAGCTGTAGAGGTCCAAGGTGATAAGGTTATCTTTCATCTTGCTAAGCCGTATCCTCCCTTTTTAAATGTGCTTGCTCAGGGGGCTGGCTGGTCAGCCATATTGAGTAAAAAATGGTGCATTGAGCAGGGAGATTGGCCGGGAACTCCAGATGAGTGGTGGAAGTATCACGACCCTCAGAAGGAGAAGGATCCTCTTTATGAAAAGATGAATGGAACTGGGCCCTTTAAGCTTGTGGAATGGAGGAAAGGAGAATATGTTAAGCTCGAAAGGAACGAGAACTATTGGAGGGAGCCTGCAAAGATAAAGTATGTTTTAATAAAGAAAGTGGATGAGTGGGCTACAAGGAGAATGCTTCTGGAGAGAGGGGATGCAGATGCGGTTTATGTGCCAAGGCATTACCTTCCTCAGATTGAGAAGATGGAGGGAGTAAGGATTATTCGTGGATTGCCCACTTTAGCTATAGAGACCGTTCTTTTCAACTTTAATATAAGGCTCGAAGGTAATCCTTACATAGGCAGTGGAAAGCTTGATGGAAACGGCATACCATCGGACTTTTTTAGCGATATACACGTTCGTAAGGGTTTTTGCTATCTCTTTGATTGGGATACTTATATAAAAGAGGTTTGGAGAGGAGAGGCTGTCCAGCCTACTGGGATAATTCCGAAAGGGCTCTTAGGCTATAACCCTGATGGCCCCAAATACTCTTTCGATATGAAGAGAGCGGAAGAGGAATTTAGGAAAGCGTGGAATGGAAAGGTATGGGAGAAGGGATTTAAGTTTACGATACTGTATAATTCTGGTAACGAGGAGAGGAAAATTGCCGCTGAAATGCTTGCAAGAAATGCACGTAAGTTAAATCCAAAGTTTAAGATAGAGGTAAGAGGCGTTCAATGGTCAACCTATTTATCCGACCTGACCAAGGGAAATCTTCCTCTTTTCATAATGGGATGGCTTGCTGACTATCCTGATCCCCATAACTTTGTCCAGCCTTTCTTGAGTAGTAGGGGAACCTTTATGGCATATCAAGGTAGGAAGGCTGTTGAGCTTGCCAAGGCGGAGTTTGATGAGTTGATAGAGAAGGCCATGATGACTAATGATCCTAAGGAGAGGGAGAAAATTTATTTTGAGCTTCAAAGGAAGGAATACGAGTTTGCTCCACATATATTGCTTTACCAGGCTATGGGGGTACACGTTTCGAGGAGCTGGATAAAGGGTTGGTATTATAATCCCATGAGACCCGGTGGGGATTTCTACAGCTTATACAAATCTGAGGAATAGTTTGGTATGACAGCTTATATATTACGCAGGCTTTTGATATTGCCCGTTATCCTGTTAGGCGTTACATTTTTAGTTTTCTTCATGATGCAGTTTCTTGATCCCGTTCAGAGGCTTTCCGCTTACATAAAGAGCCCTGCTGAGCTTAAAAGTTTATCCGCTGATGATTTGGAAAAGCTGGTAGATAAATATGGTCTAAATAAACCCTTGTTGGTTCAATATTTTGATTGGCTCAAGAGGGTTTTGCGCTTCGACCTTGGCTGGTCAGAGGTGGCTCATCAGCCGGTGAGGGATGCCATATTAAGCAGGTTTCCTGCAACTTTAGAGCTCGCTTTGTTTGCTGTTTTCCCTGTTGTTTGGGGAGGTATATGGCTGGGAATAATTTCGGCTGTTAATCGAGACAAACCTTTAGATCAGGCGATAAGAATTTTTGCTGTGATAGGTTGGTCTTTACCATCCTTCGTTTTTGGGATATTGGTTTTGTTCCTTCTTTATGGTGTTTTAGGTTTGTTTCCTCCGGGCAGGCTTTCTTTATGGGCTCAGAACATTGTTAGTTCCCCCGATTTTAAACTTTATACAGGGCTATATGTGGTGGATGGAATCTTAAATGGTAGATTCGATGTAGCATTAGATGCTTTGAGGCATCTTGTTGGACCGATAATAACCCTTTCTTATTTGTGGTGGGCTTTTATTCTGAGGATAACTCGGTCAAGCATGCTTGAAGTTCTTCACAAGGAATATATCGTCATGGCGCGGGCAAAGGGAGTTCCTGAGAAACTTGTGATTCACAGACACGCCAAGAAAAACGCTTTAATACCTGTTCTTACCGTGGCGGGAATGATGGTTTTAGGTTTGCTTGGCGGAGTTGTGATAACGGAAACCATCTTTGATTATCCTGGAATAGGTCGACTTGCGGCTACCGCAGCTCAGCAGCTTGATTATCCACTCATCTTGGGCATAACGATATTTTACGCTTTCCTTTTAGTATTGGGGAACCTTGTCATTGATGTGCTTTATGCTGTTGTAGACCCACGGGTGAGACTCGAATGAATGAAGTTTTATGGGTTCTTAAAAGACTTCTTAAAAATCCCTCTTCATGTTTAGGTTTAGTTATAGTCCTATTTTTTGCCTTGGTGGCTATCTTTGCTCCTGTTATTGCCCCTCCTGAGTATCCAGATGAGCCTTATCTTCTTCCTAAAGGGGGATGGGCTGTGGAACCTTCTCCTCCATCTCCAGATCATCCCTTTGGTACAACTGAAGGGCAGTATGATATTTTCTATGGGATAGTTTGGGGAGCAAGGACGGCTTTTAAGGTCGGTTTCATGACCGTGATTTTCTCTGCGCTGATAGGGGTGGTTGTTGGTGCCATTTCTGGCTACTTTGGCGGATGGATAGACGAAATCATAATGAGGATAACTGACATCTTTATGGCATTTCCTTTCTTAGTTGCCGCAATGGTTCTTACAACAATACTTGGCAAAGGGTTGGATAAGGTCATGATAGCCCTTATTGCCTTCGGGTGGATGGGGTATGCTCGCTTGATAAGGGGGAGCTTTCTTTCCGCAAAAGAAGAGCTGTATGTTTTGGCTGCAAAGGCAATAGGGGTTAGTTCTTTTAAGATCATATTTAAGCACATTTTGCCAAATACGATTTATCCTGTGATAATTCAAGCTTCTATGAGTATGGGTTCTATGGTGGTTACGGCATCAGCTTTAAGCTTTCTTGGGGTTGGGGCTCCTGACGGGTATGCTGATTGGGGGCAAATGATTTCATATGCCCGAAATTGGATTGTGGGTGCACCTGGTGAAGCCCTTAGGTATTGGTATACTTTCGTCTATCCTGGGGGGACGATAGCCCTTTTTGTTCTGGGGTGGAATTTGCTCGGTGATGCTATAAGGGATATTCTCGATCCCAAGCTGAGGAGGATTAGAGTTAGGTAATGAAGAAGTTGCTTGAGGTTTTGAATCTTAAGACCTATTTTTTTCTTGAAGAGGGCGTGGGAAAAGCCGTAGATGACGTTTCGTTTTTTATTAATGAGGGAGAGATTTTTGGCCTTGTCGGAGAGTCTGGGTGTGGAAAGAGCGTGACAGCTCTTTCTATAATGAGGCTCGTTCCATCTCCGGGTAAAATAGTGGGCGGTAAGATCATCTTCGAGGGAGAAAACTTACTGGAAAAGTCTTATGAAGAAATGAGGGATATAAGAGGCAGAAAGATTTCCATGATCTTTCAAGAACCGATGGTCGTTCTGAATCCTGTTTATTCTATAGGGTTTCAAATAGCTGAGGCTATCGTTGTCCATTATCCTGAAGTTAGCTGGGATGAAGCTTGGGAGAGGGCGGTTTATATGATAGAAAAGGTAGGAATTCCTAATCCACGCAGAAGGGCAGAGGAGTATCCCTATCAAATGTCTGGGGGCATGAGACAAAGGGCCATGATTGCAATGGCCTTGATAAATAACCCACGCTTGCTTATCGCTGATGAGCCAACCACCGCTTTAGATGTTACCGTTCAAGCTCAAATACTTGAGCTTATGGAGAGGTTAAAAGAAGAATATAAAGCTTCCATATTGTTCATAACCCATGACCTTTCTATTATAGCTGAGATCTCTCATCGGGTTGGCGTCATGTATGGGGGAAAGATTGTGGAGGTTGGCGATGTGTTTTCCATTTTTGATAGGCCTCTTCATCCTTACACCTTTGGTCTTTTGAATTCCATGCCCCGGTTAGACAAGGAAGAAAAAAGGCTTTACTCTATACCGGGATCTGTTCCAAGTCTTCTTAGCTTCCCGCAAGGCTGTAGGTTTAAGGATAGATGTGACAAAGCTTTTTCTCTTTGCGATAAGGAACCCCCTTTAGTGGAAGTGGAGAGTGGGCACTTTGTTCAATGCTGGCTTTTCAGTAAATAGTTTCAAAAAAGGACTCCTTTTAAGTGTCCCTATAGTATTAGGTTACATTCCTGTGGCTGTAGCCTTTGGAGTTTCGGCGGTGTCCGTGGGACTCAGCAGATTTGAAACTTTTTTATCTTCCCTTTTGGTATATGCTGGTGCAAGCCAGTTTGCAATGATTTCCTTGATAGGGGTTTCTCATATAAGTGCTGTAATTATCCCAGTTTTGCTTAATCTGAGACATTTGATTTACGGTTCTATAATCTCTCATCGCTATGATGTGAGGATGCCTTTTGTAACAGCCTTCGGGTTGACAGATGAAGTTTTCGCCGTCTCCTCTTCTATTTTGGAAAGCGAAAGCTTTTTGTGGGGACTCGAGCTTGGGGCTTATTTATCCTGGCTATTCGGAACTTCCATAGGCATCTTTGGTGGGGAATTTCTAATGTCCAGTTTTTCTCTTTCTGATTCCCTTTCCTTTTCGCTTACGGTATTGTTTTTTATTCTTCTGTTGCCAGCTTTTAGGGATGGCAGAAAGCTTTCCATAGTTGGTGGGGGATTGGTTGCTTTATTGTTTCATTATATAGGCTATACCTTTTTAGGGATTTTAACTGCAGGTCTGGTTATTCCTCTTTTAACCGTGAAGTATAGAAGGTAGGGGATATGAATGTTTGAAAATTGTTTAGTAATTGTGCTTGTTGCTATTTTAACCTACCTTTCTAGGCTTCTGCCTTTTTATTTCAAGGATATGCTTAAAAGGCTTTCCAATGTTGACGAGTTTTTAAAAGAATCCTCGGCATCTTTGATGTCGGCCCTTTTTGTTACCTCGCTTGTGAGCTTTCCTTTAAATGTTAAGGGTTTAGCCTCAAGCCTTATTGCTTTGTTTTTCGTATTTTTGTCTTACATTAGGTGGAATAACCTTGGTATTTCCGTTTTGATTGGTGTTTTAGTCCATTGGCTTCTTTCTGTGATATGATTAATAACATGAAGGTTTTGTTATTCGATGGATATGTGGATGAACCTGCATGTTTTGGTGTCCCACCTTATATATCTCCTTATCCCCGATATTTAGCGGGTGTCCTGCTCTCTTGGGGAATAGAGCCCGATTATATAACCGTTGATTTCTGGAGGGCGA
>LGFB01000092.1 GCA_001508835.1 bacterium 42_11 | reverse complement strand
AGGTTAAATAAAGCATATAATAAATTTATATTCACTTATCGGGAGGGAGGTGAAAAACATGAGGAAGCTTTTTACTTTGCTTTTAGCTTTGTTTCTTTTTTCCACAAGCATAGCAACTGCTCAACCTAACTTCAATTATATTAGCCCTCTACTTAACGATACAGACATAGACATTACCTATGGAAGCTGGGTTATCGGCTGGGCAGATTCCAGTTGGAGTGACATTCAAGATTTAACTAACGATTTTGGATTTTGGGAGCTTGAAAACCTTATAAGCAGTTATGTTTCTTGGGATTCCGATGTGGATTTGTACGGCTTTCAGCTTCATATTGAATGGGGAACGACTGCATGGGTTTACTTGGAAATACCTACCCTTATTTACGACTCGGACGACCTTGTTATAGCTTTTAATTGGAGCACCAACAATTGGGAGGTTATAGACTTTGACACTCTCCAAGCTTACATAGATAGCGCCTTCCCATTAACAATAGCTATTGCAGACAACGGAGACTATGACTTAGACTGGGGAGGAGGACAGCTTATTATCTGCACCATGGTAATAGCTAAAGTCTATTCTTATGGTGGTGGCGGCGGTGGTTGCGAACTGGGGGATAGCGCAGGCTTTTCATGGCTTCTTCTTCTTACACCTTTGCTTTTCTTAAAGGTTAGAAACTTAAGGAAGGACTAATCAGCAACTTTTCCTTCAATTGGTGTTCAATTGGGGCATCTCTGATATAATAATTATCAACTATTTCTCTTTCTTCAGGGAGGGATCGTCTTTGAAAATTTGCATAATTGGCGTAGGCTTGATGGGTGGATCCTTGGGAATGGCTTTAAGAAAACGACTCGGGGCGTTCGTTGTGGGAGTCGTTCGCAAGGAGGAGACGGGAATCAAGGCTTTAGAGCTGGGGGCTTTAGATAGATGGACTCTATCCCTTGAAGAAGGGGTTAAGGATGTGGATTATGTTTTTTTCGCCACACCCGTGAAGAGTATAGGTCCTTTGTTTAGGAGAGCCCAACCTCATATAAGGGAGGGGGCTTTGATAAGCGATCTTGGAAGTACCAAAAGAAACGTTGTTAAGGATATTACATCGATTTTAAGAAAAGACCTTGCCTTCATAGGCGGACACCCAATGACGGGTTCCGAAAAAAGAGGAGTAGAACACGGAAGGGAAACCCTTTATGAAGGTGCCCCTTATATATTAACTCCCCTACCACCTTTTGATAGAGGTAGGGTAGGGGAGTTAATAGACCTTGTTAAGGGCATAGGAGCAAAGCCTTATATCCTTGAGCCAGAAAAACATGACCTTATAGTCGCCCTTATAAGTCATCTTCCTTACCTTCTTTCCATCGCTCTGGTAGAACTCGTAAGTAGAGATGAGACAGCCCAAGAATTAGTAGCTGGGAATTTTAGAGACTTAACAAGGCCAGCTTTAAGCGATCCAATCATGTGGAGGGATATTATCTCAGATAACAGAGACTTTATAAAGAAAAGATTAGAAGAATTAATTGAAATAATAGCCCAGCTTTTGGACAAGGATGATGTGGAAAAAGAAAGGTTCTTCGAAAAAGTAAGAGAAATGAGAAGCAAATTATATCAGGTAAGTTGACCTGAAGGGTAAGACCCCAGAAGTTTCACAAAGGTGGAAATTTCTTCAAGTTCCGTTAATGCTTCTTGCACATCCTTATCTTTCAGGCTACCTTTGAAATCCATAAAGAAAATATAGTCCCAAGGTTTCGTTTTAACTGGCCTTGAATGAATACTTGTCAAGTCGATTTCTCTTTTGGCAAAAGGCCCCAACGCTTTGTGTAAAGCTCCTGGAACATTTTTAACGCTGAATATAAGGCTTGTTTTGTCTCCCTCAACGGGTTTCCTTGATATCACTATGAATCTTGTGTAATTGTTCTTCCTATCCTGGATAGACCTGTCTATTATTTTTAAGCCGTATATTTCTGATAGTAATTCTCCGCCAAGAGCCGCCTCCCCTTTTTCTTTAGCTATCTGAGCTGCCTTGGCAGTGCTTTCCACACTTATTGCCACTGCGTCAGGCAGTTTTTCCGCAAGATAATTCCTACATTGTTCTAAAGCATGAGAATGAGAGTAAACTTCCTTTATCTCCGATGGTTCCTTGTTTGAAAGGAGACAAATATCTATCTTTTCGTATTTTTCTCCAACTATGTGAACATTTCTTTCCAGAAGTAGGTCTAAAACTTCTCCAACAGGTCCTGCTAAGCTATTATCTATTGGGAGGATTGAAAGATCAGATTTCCCACTTTCAACTACATCAAAAAGCTCTCTGAAGTTTTTGCATGGTATTAGTTCCACATAATGTGAGAAAAGTTTTATAGCTGCTTGATGAGAAAAGCTTCCCTCCGGTCCAAGAAAGCAAATCTTTAAAGGTTCCTGGACCTTTCTACAGAAACCGATAATTTCTCTAAATATTTCTTTATACTCGCCAGCCCAATTTATTATCTCTTGTTCCCTTTGGGGGTCCCAAGAAGCCAAACCGTTTTCCCTTTTATATTCCCCGATTTTTCTTGCGACCTTAACCCTTTCATTTAACAGCTCTTTTATTTTTTCATCTATTTGTGATATCCTTTCTCTCAGCTCTTCAAGCGTCATCAAAGCACCTCCCCTCAAGATTTTAGTATACCATGTAACCTGTGCTTTTATTAATCACGAATTAAAACTCCTATTAAGACATTATAACATTAACAGGGCATACATATATAAAGCTTGACTTATTTCAATCTTGTGATAAGATTTAAGTAATAAAAATGTGCGAGAATTCACCCGATTTTTAGAAAGGAGTTCTTAGAATGAACACTTCCCCCCGAAGGTATAAGAGTTTGTTTCTTCCCCCCTTAATTATCTTGTTGATTTTCCTTTCTTCTTGTGGTAGTGGGATATCTTCGCTGGATATATCTATGGAAGAGTTAAAAGAAGGCATCAAACTTGGGCTTGATAAGGAATTGAGGTCACCGCAGGGCCTTCTTTACACATCCACGAAAGATAAAAGCTTCCTTTCCGAAACCATAGGGCTTGAGATGATTTGGCGCTTACTCGAGAACAACAAAGAGAAGTTTGACTTTCAGTTTTCTTTACTTAAGCAATATTTTATATCTCCTACCAATTTACTTTATTGGAAAATTACGGAAGATTTTCAGAAGCTAAAGGCAAATGCCACTATAGATGACCTCAGAGTCTGCAAAGCTTTAATCCTTGCCTATAAGAATTGGGGGGATACAGCTTACATAGATGTAGCTAAACAAATCGGGAAAGCGCTTTTGGACTATTGTACATATCAAGATATCCTTCTTGATGGAGTTTCTTGGGAATCTGGAGGTTTTTGGGGGGGAATAGCAATAAGCCAGGAAACTAAATCTATAACCCTTTCTTACTCTGACTTTGAAGCCATGTTCTTGTTAAGAGAGATAAATCCAAACTGGCTTAAAGTTGTACAGAGGACTTTGGGCATTGTTTTGGTGGGGGCTCTCCTTAGGGAAAGCGATGTCTATTGGGGATATAATATAAGCGATGGAAGTTACAATGATAATGGGAAAAATCTCATAAATAAGCTACTACATCTACTTCACTTGGCCAGCGTTGGTAGTGTGCCCATAGATCATGTTAGAAGACTTTCCTCTAAGTTATATACAGAAGGGGGTTTGTTTGACTATAGTGGGAACGAAAACATAGCGGTCTATTCGCTCGCGGCACTTCTGTTTCACCAAAGCGGGTTCTATAGTGAAGCGGAATTAGCTCTTGACAAGCTAAAAAATTTTAGGTTAGAAAATGGCTTGCTTGGCTACCCTTCCAATAATATCGAAGGGGAAGCCTGGGCTTTTGATAACCTTCTTGCTCTTATAGCAATTGAAACCATATTACAAGATAAGGGTAAAATAGAGGAGAGGTGATAAAGTGTTGGCAAAACAGGTAAATTCGTTCAAGGAAAAAATTTATATATTTCTGACCTTGCTTTTTGTGGGTTTTGCAATTATGCAGACATGGCTTTTTATTAATAATGCCTTTACTCTGGAACAATTTATAATGTCGACCTTAAGCGTCTTTATCCTGTTTGTGGGGTTAACGTTGGGGTTAAATATGGCTCTTATAATAGCTTTGATAAGTATATTCCTATACGGTTCTGCAATCATGTACATATATTTCAGGGCAGGAGGGGAAATAGAAATAGGAACAACCCAATTTTTCTGGCTCATTGCTATTCCATGTTTTGCATACTTGGGGGGGCTTTTGCACAGAGAGTATATGCGGATATACAAGAGTTATGCAAACATTGTGACCAACATAGATGAACTTGTTGCACTTGACGAGGTTGTTGGACTGGAAAACTCTAAGAGGTTTGCCTTTCGTGTTACAGAAGAAATATCAAGGGCTAAACGATATGGAGGGAAGTTCAGCGTTCTTTTGCTGAAGATAGCCTACTTGCAAGAGCTTGCAGATGTTCATGGAGAGACGGTCAAAAATTTAGTGCTGAAAAAGGTTGCTGAGGTCCTAAAGGATAACAAACGGTATGAAGACTTTCTTGCATATCTTTCAGAGGGGGAGTACGGATTTTTGCTTCCGAATACCCCTAAGGAGGGTGCAGAAAACATGAGAAACAGAATAAAACAAAAGCTACTATACGTGGATGTGGTTCCTAAAGAAGGGGATTTCAGGAGAATAAAGTTAACGGTTAAGACGGGCATTGCTACTTATCCTGACGACGGCGAAGATTATACGGCTCTTCTATGGGTAGCAAGAAGAGGTTTTGAATATGATCTTAAATAACATGCTTTCCTCCCTTAATTCCAATAATAATGAGGATTTAACTTTTATAGAGAAAGTAAGCCCTACATTATGTTATGCTTTACTGGGCTTAGCGATCTTGCTATCTTTTGTTCTAATCCTATTGTATAAAACTTATTCTGAAAAAGAAAAGAGAAAGTTATTCCGATGAGGAAAGTCCTAATAGTTTTACTCACGGTTTTTGTTTTGCTCTTACTCATACAATATAATACTGCTTTTGGTGAAAGAAAAAGTGCCCTTGTACTTTACGATGAATTAACAACGGACTATAGCGTAGCCTTAGTAAATCTGCTGGGGCATTTTTTCTTTGAATACGACACTAAAACGGAACATATCTTAAGAGCATCTATAGATAAAATTAAATCCGTAGACGTTCTTTTCGTCTTGTCTTCTTACAACTCCGTAAAGCCTTCCGGCGTTATTCTTGAAGCGATAAACTCCAGAAATCAAAAACCTGAAAAGGTTACCTGTCTTATAGGTACACCCTCTTGGCTCAAAAAGTCTGACAAATATCAAGTTTTTGCCTATGTAAGCTATAAGGGGCAACACTACAGGGGAAGCTACGGAATCTATCCGCTGGAAATAGAATCAGGTCACCCTATAGCCTTTTTTGATGACGAAACTAAAGTTTTTATTTCTAAAAATGGCAATCTATGGATAGTGCAAGGTTTTCCTTTTTTTGGGGTCCATTCTTGGATATTTGCCGATGTTCTTCATGATATATTGGGGGTTCAGCACAAACCCCAAAAATCGATGTTTCTGAGGCTTGAGGATGTCAACCCTTCTTATGGCGATGCCGAGCTTGAGAAGCTTGAGAAATGTATAAACTATCTTTACAGTCAAGGAGTTCCATTTGCAATAGCAGTATATCCAGTTTTTATTGATTTCAGTGAGGGGAGGGTCATCACGCTTCTCCAAAATGAAAAGCTGGTCTCCCTTCTAAAAAGAGCGGAGAAAATGGGAGGAAGTATTATAATGCATGGGACTTCCCACCAGTATAGAATAGTTTCAGGGGAAGGTTCGGA
>LGFB01000091.1 GCA_001508835.1 bacterium 42_11 | reverse complement strand
CTTTAGATGGCTACAGGGCGGAGTGCGAGAGAACCGTATTTTTGGGTGAGCCCACGGATAAGGACAAGGAGTATTTTAAGATCATGTTTGAGGCTCAGAGGGCGGCAATCGAGGCTGTCAAGCCGGGTGTTAAATGTAAAGATATAGATAAGGCAGCAAGGAGCGTTATACAGAAGGCAAAGCTTGGGGAATATGCAAATCATAGAACGGGTCACGGCTTGGGTTTAAGTGCCCACGAGGCTCCTTACCTAAGGTTTGATGCCGAGGATACCCTTGAGGCGGGAATGGTGGTAAGCATAGAGCCTGGCTTTTATATCCCCGGCGTTGGAGGTTTTAGACACTCCGATACCGTTATAGTCACGCCTGAGGGGTATGAGGTCGTAACCGAGGCACCGAGCGAGCTTGAGGAGTGTATAATTACCGTATAGATTGGAAATTTTGCATATCCTCCACCTTCGTCTTCCGAGGGTGGAGGATATTTCTTTTATTTAAAGAAGGGTTGATGCCAGAAGCAAGAGAAAGCTAAACAGAACCAGCGTTGGGCCTGGTGGAAGGTCAAAATAGTAAGATAGGGTGAAGCCGATGAGAGAGGAGAGGATATTAAATCCTATCGCCCGATAGATAGCTCCCTTTAAAGATAGGGAGCGGGTCTTCGCAAATACGCCCGGGATAACCAAGAAGGCGCCCATTACGATGACACCGGCAATTTTTAATGCCGATACCACGATGAAGGAGATTAGAAAAAGAAGGGTTAGCCTTATCCTTTCCGTGTTGATACCGTAGAACCTTGCCATCTCCTCATCGGATATCCAGTAAGCTATCTCATACAGCTTGCTTGATATTATGATGGCACCTAATAAGGCTATAGCGCTGAGGAAGTAAATATCATCTTTAACGACCATCAGGATGTTCCCGAAAAGATAGGAGGTTACATCTGTCGTGTATCGGGGGGATTTCGAAAAGACTATGACGCCTATGGACATGAAAACGGGAAGGAGTATTCCGATGGCGGTGCTTTCGCGTATGGACTCTAAGTCTTTTATTTTGTGAATCAGATAGGCGAAGATAACGGTTGCCGATAGGGCTCCCAAAAGGATATTAAAATTCGCGATGACGGCAACGGCTACTCCAGCGAATATGGCGTGGGCTAATCCATCTCCTATGAACTCCATACCCCTGTAGACGATTATGGGTGACACCATACCCGTTGATATGGAAGCGAGTATGGTTGCTATTAGGGAATATCTTAAAAAGTCAAAACTGAAGAGGTCATGTATTATGTTCATACTTTACCATTCCTCTCCTTTGGCCTGTGGAGGATTTCGTAGTGTTCTCGTGAGCGTATCCATATGTCGAAGTCTCCAAAGAGTCTCTTAATATCCTCAATATCGACGCTGTGTATCGGGCTGTGGCAGTGAAGCGTTTTGTTTAAGCACATTACATTATCGCACTTATCGAATATTAGTCCAATATCGTGGCTTGCCATAAGGATCGTGATACCTTCCTCTTCCTTGAGTTCATTAAGAAGGTCATAAAATCTGGCCTTTCCCATCTCGTCTATACCGGCCTCAGGTTCATCTAAGATTAGTATATCGGGTCTGGATATTAGGGCGCGCGCGAGGGATGCCCTCTGAAATTCTCCACCGGAAAGGGTCCCCATTAGTCTATTCCCAAAACCCTTCAGGCCTACCTTCTCTAAAGCGATGTCAACTTTTTCCTTCCAGTTTTTTTCCTTCCTTATGGGCAATCTGACAAAGTCATAAACGTTTATGGGAAACTCTCTATTGAAAGATGAAAGCTGGGGAACGTAGCCAATTCTGCCGTTGACTCTCACTGTTCCCCTATACTCAATTAGTCCAAGTATCGCCTTTATTAGTGTGGATTTACCGGCGCCGTTCGGGCCTATGATACCCGTGAAGCTTCCCTTGGGGATTTCAAAAGATATGTTCTTCAGTATCCCCGTTTCGCCAACGCTTACCGAGAGATCCCTAACTTCGATCGCTATTTTATCCCTCATCAAGGGCCTCCGATATGGTCCTGTAAGCTTTCTCAAATAGTTCCGTTATGCCTTTGGCTTCGATGCCAATGGGGTCAAGTATATGATAGCTCCTTTTGAGTTCTCTGGATATCACCTCTATGGCCGATTTGTTAAACTGGGGTCCAACGAATATGCCTATGAGGTTAGATTTTTGGGCTTCCTCGATGATCTTCTTTATGTGGGATATGGTTGGTTGCTTTCCATGGCCTTCCTCGGCCGAAAGGATTTTTATCCCATATTTTTTGAATAGATAAAAGTAGGAAGGGTGGTCTAAAACTACCATCGAGTTTCTTCTGCTTTGGAGAAGTTCGTCGAACCTTTTGGATATATCCTTTAGCGAGTTTATTAGCCTCTCTGCGCGCTCTTTGTAAAAGCTATCGTTAGCCCTATCTAATTTTGTAATCTCCTCTACTATGGAGGGTATGATATACCTTGCCAAAAGGTCTGGTGAAAGCCATATATGGGGATTAACCCCGTGGTGGTCTTCTCCTTCTAAAATCTCCGAGGGCACCTTTTCGCCAAGGTATAACACGTTTTTGTAACCCCTCAGGTAGAACTCGTCAAGTCCAAGCCCGTTAGCTATGATAAGGTCTGCCCTTGAAATAGCCTTGACGTCTTTAACCGTGGGGCTGAAGGAATGTGGGTCTACTCCCGGCTTGATGATGAGAAAAACCTCTGCCTTTTCACCGACTATCTCTTTCACCATGAGATAATAGGGATTGATGCTAACCGCTATAGTCGAGGCGAAAGAAAGCCTCGAAAGGGCTAAAAGAAAGAGCATAAGCGAGATAAAGTTAGCAACCTTTCCCTTCATTTATCTTTTCTCCTCCATTTTACTTCATAGCTCCTGTCCGATGCTGTAAGCCTCCTTAAGTAGCTCTTTCCTTTTTCTCACTTCTCCTTCGGTGTTTAAGTTATTATCCCCAACTATTGCCTTTACTTCCATATTGAAGGCCCCTTTGAGGATTTGAGCTATATTTTCCATTATCTTTTTGCCGTCCGTTCCGCCGCCTTGGGTAAATACGAGGACGCATTTTTTGCCCGGCGGGATTCTTGGTTCCCCTCCTATTTTCAAAAGCGCATAAAGTCTGTCAAGAAATATCTTCGTTTGAGCCGTGACATAGCTCATGTAGATTGGTGAGCCTAAGACCAGTGTATCACATGTGGAGATGGCTTCATAGAGCTTTTGCATATCGTCTTTTTGCTTGCATATCCCATTTTCCTGACAGAAGTTGCACCCCTGGCATGGCTTTATATTCATCTCATTTAATCTAAAGAGTTTCGTTTCCATGCCCTTTTCCTCTGCACCCTTCAAAATCGCTTCAACCAGGATTTGGGTATTGCTGTTTTTTCTCGGGCTTCCCACGATACCGATAGCTTTCATTTATTACCCCTCCTCTGCCCATGGATAGCTTCAGAATTTGTTGTTTGAAAAGTAGTAGCCGTATCTTTTAATCCAATTTCCCGTTAACTTCGTCCATCTGTTAGAAAGGAGTATAAACCTTCCGTTATTCAGTTCGAGGATCTTGGCTATATCATCATAGGACAGCTTTCTCTTTCTCAACCTTCTTATAAACTTGGCTACCCGATAGGTATCGCTCTCCTCTGGTGTTCCTAGACCACGAATCACTCCATTGTGAGCTAAGATCACCTTTGCCCAGCCTTCCATCGAATCGATATCGTTTCCCTCTACGGGGAAAGGGTGAGTCATTTCCGGTCTTATTCCTCCGCTCGTTCCGTATCTGAAGTGGATTAGCGTTTTATGCTCGGTGAGGTCAAAGCTTTCCTCAAGCTCCTTTAGTTTTTTCAGGAACGCTTCGAAGGTCATTAGCCCTTTTGTGAAGAAAACACCGCCTCTTGTGACGACAGCGATACCAGCACCGTGGGGATTAGCATTCCAGCACCTCTCTAAGATATCTTTATTGGGGATTTTTCCGCCCGCTTCCTTGTATATCATAACACACATTTTCTCCTCTTTCGGGGAGGAGGGCTTGCGGTAGCCTCCACCGCAAGCCCCCGCACCCATCACCAGAGAGTCTCTGTAAACCAGGAGTTCCCAAGACGGCGTATGGTTATGCTCATGCCATTATTGTAATCCGTGAAGATGGAATTGCCAAGACGGTAGGTTACGGAGCTTAAGCCGTTACTGTAATTGGTGTAGTAGCGATTTCCAAGGTGGGTTGTCGTTGCGCTGACTCCATTACTGTAGTCTGTTATCAATCTGTTTCCTAACAGGCGCGTTACGGCGCTTGTTCCGTCGCTCCAGTCGGTGAATACGCTGTTTCCCAATATATAGCTTCTCGATGTTATGCCGTTATCATCGTGGTAATAAAAGCTATTTCCTAACCAGTAGCCCATGCCCGCGAATGCCCAGTTTGAGGCTAACGCTGTGGCTAAGAAGGCTAACGTTCCTAAGATGATCAGCTTTCTCATATTGCCACACCCCCTTTCTTTTTTTTCTTTTTCCCATTATGTCGCTTTATACTGTTTCCGGTAAAGACTAATTTGGTTAGCGCGTTATAGGGCTATTACCCTAAATTTTGGGAGCCTCGCGGTTGGTTACTTCTGGAGGGGAAAGGGGTATTGACAGTTTCACTTGGTTGTTCGATACTTTCTATGAGGACTTACCTAAGGGGGGATACGATGTGGAGATTCCTTTTTATAAGATGAACGGAGCCGGTAACGATTTCATAGTGATAGACAATAGGGACGGCATATTAAGCGGCGTTGATCTGGGTAGGTTTGTTAGTCTTGTGTGCAGAAGAAGAAAGTCTATTGGTGCTGATGGTTTGATGCTTCTCGAAAGGTCAGAGCTTGCCCATTTTAGAATGAGATATTTTAACTCCGATGGAAGTGAAGGAGAGATGTGTGGAAACGGTGCTCGCTGTATAGCCAAGTTTGCCTATCTTGTAGGTGCTGCTCCTCAGGATATGAAGTTTGAAACCCTATCGGGACTTTGTGAGGCTGAGATAAGGGGAGAGGATGTGCGCGTTAAGTTCTTTGACCTTAGCCTTAAGGGTGTGGAGCTTAAAAGGGAGCATGATTTCGGCTTTGGAAAGGTAGAGTACCACTTTGCGCTTGTCGGTGTTCCCCATACTGTGATATTTAAAGATGATGTGAATACCATGCCCTATGGGGAGCTCATCTCTAACGCTAAAAAGGTTAGGTATGCCTTCGATGTCTTCCCGAAGGGGACCAACGTGAACTTTGCGAAGGTCCTTTCGGAAGGCGAGATAATGGTTAGAACCTATGAAAGGGGCGTTGAAGATGAGACTTGGGCTTGTGGGACAGGCTCTATTGCATCCGCGCTTATAACATCGCTTCTTTACGGGGTTAAGCCTCCCATAGCCGTAAGGGTTAAAGGTGGGGTTCTTAAGGTGGATTTCCGGATTGAAGAGGATGCGGTAAAGGATGTTTACTTAGAGGGGGATGCCCGGGTTGTTGCAAGGGGTTATATAATGCCCGATGCATTAAAGGAAGATTAACCATCTTACAAAATGGAGGTGGCATAAGGAATGCCTGTTAACGAGCATGAGGGGACAAACTCTGTTGAGCTTGATAAGGGAATGGTTCGTGCCTTAGGGTTGAAGGAAGCGGTTACGATTACCGCTGGGACGGTTATCGGCGTTGGTCTTTTTACGGTCGGAAGCAATGCGGTGGGGTGGCTTGGACCCACCATAATATTGGCTACGCTTGTTGCCTTCGCCTTAAGCCTTTATCCGTCGCTTCTTTATGCTGAGATGGGTGCGGCTTTGCCTTTTGCGGGCGGAACGTATAACTATGCCGCTTTGGGATTAGGGAAAATGCTGGGCTTTTTAGCCGCATGGAACTTCGTTATCTCCTTGATCGCTGTTGCAACTGGTGAGGCCTTGGCCTTCA
>LGFB01000090.1 GCA_001508835.1 bacterium 42_11 | reverse complement strand
GACTTGCTAATAGTTATCTCTGGTTTTACAGTTCCCGGGAGGTATAGGGGTGGAACTCCGTTAACATTGAAAGAGCTGAAAGAAATATCTTCCCTCGTTAGGCGTCCCTTTAAGATCTTATGTGGTCCTATAAAGTATGGTTATTCCATCAGGGGAGGGAAAAAGGCTCTTGATGTTAGTGATTTAGCTTTCGATTTGATAGCCTTTGGAGACCCCTGTGCCGTGCTGAATACCTATCTTAAGGGAGGGGTAGACCCATTTGCTAAAAGAAGTTACAAGGACTTAAGAGAATGGGCTAACTTGGGGGCTTCAATCATCAAGCTTCACGAAAGATTCCCCGATGTTATATGTGAGATAGAAACGGGCAGAGGCTGTGAAAGAGCCTCACATTGTTCTTTTTGCACGGAGGGCTTACTTGACTTTGTGGAATATAGACCTCCGGAGGATGTGATAGAGGAGGTGCACTCTCTATACGAAGCTGGTTGTAGAGCCTTCAGGCTTGGAAGACAGCCTAACCTCTTCGCCTATATGAGCTCAGGAAGACCCAACGTTCAGGCTTTGGAGAAATTATATAAAGGTATAAGGGAAGTTGCGCCTGACATTAAGGTCCTTCATATGGACAATGCTAATCCTTCGTATATAGCTGATTTTTCAGAAGAGTGTTATGAAATAGCCAAAATTATAGCTAACTACAATACTCCCGGAGATACGGCTCCTCTTGGTGTTGAGAGCGTTGACCCTGAGGTCATAAAAAGGAACAATTTGAAAGCTGATAGAGAGAAAGCTCTCAAAGCTATTGAGATTATTAATAAGGCTGGGGGTTGGCGGAAAGATAAAGAGCTTCCAAAGCTCCTTCCAGGTGTTAATCTGCTTTACGGGTTACCCGGGGAAAGTAAGAGAACCTATGAGCTTAACTTTGAGTTTTTGAAAGAGGTTTTGGATAAAGAGCTTCTCCTGAGGAGAATAAATATTAGACAGGTTATGGTTTTTGAGGGGACGCCCCTATACAGAATGCTTAAGGGAAAACCACCTAAGATTAATAAGAAGCTTTTTGAAACTTGGAAGCGAAAGACCAGAGAGGAAATAGATATGCCCATGCTTAAAAAGGTTGCTCCTCCGGGAACGATAATAAGGGATGTGATAATTGAGGAGGTTCAGGGTAAGCTAAGCTTTGGAAGGGCTTTGGGCAGTTATCCTTTACTCGTCGGTATTCCAATCCCTTTACCAATTGGAAAGAGTTTAGATGTTTTTGTAGTGGACCATGGCTATCGTTCCATTACAGCTCTTCCCCTTCCCTTTAATATAAACGAAGCTCCTTTTACAGCTATCGAGGCTATTCCTGGTATTGGTGAGGGGAGGGCAAAAAGGATAATAGAAAAACGCCCCTTCAAGAGCAAAAGGGAACTTTTAGCCTCTCTCGATGAACCGAGGGTTTTAGAGCGATTCTTGGATTTTCTCGATTTACCAGAGGAAGGGAATTAGCTTCCAGGTCCTACTTTTATACTCTTTAAACTCCGGTAAGCTCTCTAACAACTCTTCTTCCGTTTTAACCTTTTTGATGATTACTACGAGGTTTATGAGAAAGGGTATTATAAGGAGTTTGGAGCTTGAGGCTATTACTCCACCCATGCATAGGAGTATCAACCCCAAATAAAGGGGGTGTCTTATAATCGCGTATGGTCCGCTTTTAATTAGCTTTTCCGGTTTTTCGGTTTTTACGGAAAAGCTTTCTTTCATGGCGCTTCTTCCCCAAAGCCTTAACCCCACGCCAGCCAGTGCTAAAAGGCTTCCCATTATGTTCTCTCCCTCAAATGTGGCTTTATAACCTCCGTAAATTAATATAAGAGCGGTGAGAAGAACCAACATGATATACCGTATGTTCTTCTCACCGCTCTTAAAAAAATTCCACCCCTTTTCGAGTAAAAACCAAGTTAAAGCTATTATGGAGAAAATCATTTATATCTTATCCACGCTTTTTGTCGCTATTACGTTGGCATCCGTCCCTGCCACATTTTTTATCAGTATATCTCCTATCTTTACGGGAGCTTTTACTTTTGCTTTCTTTATTTCTTTCATAACCTCAAAGATCTTGCTTTTAGGTATGGGCTTATCTATTTTCACGCTTACTAAGGGAAGTTCCCCCTCTTCGACGAGTATGCTTGATGCTATGGTTCTCTTTGGGTTAAATAGTTCGTTGTGGGCATATTCCTTCCCCTTTGGACATAGGGCGTTTTCAACCTTCAATCCATCTGGGTTTTTGTCGCTCTGGGTGACTATTAAGTTACAGCTATTTGGGCAAAGTATACAAACCATCTCTTTCGTCATTCTATCATCACCTCTAAGCTTTGCACTCCTTTTAGTTCATCTCTTTTTACCTCGATATTTTCCATTATGGCAGGGTGTGGATTAATCACTCTCTTTCTCTTTATTATCCTGTCCTTGTCTTTTATAACTATATGCTTATTTCTTGCAGGAAAACTAACTCTAAAAAGGAGATTTACATCTATTTTACCAGATATTCTTTGGGGGAGGACGTATCTGATCCCTTCTCCCGCTTTAACTTCTATCCAATTTTGGGTTTGTGGTAAGCTCCCTTCGAGATAGCGTTTGGCAAAGTCCGCCACAAGCTCTCCCTCCATAGATGCCCAATCGGCGAGATCGTGCACATGCAACACGTTTCCTGCGGCGAACACTCCTTCTATATTTGTTTGATAGGTATCATTGACGATGGGTCCGCCTGTTACAGGATGTATGGCTACTCCCGCTTCCCTTGAAAGTTCATTTTCAGGGATAAGCCCCACAGATAGCAGGAGCGTATCGCATCTTATGAATCTTTCGCTACCCGGTATAGGCTTCCCTTCATCGTCTAAGCTTACATAAGTTACACCTTCTATTCTCGCTTTTCCATGAATGCGTGTCACAGTGGTTTTAAGATACAATGGGATATCATAATCGTTAAGACACTGAGATATGTTTCTTGGAAGTCCGCTTGAGTATGGTAGCTTTTCTAAGACCATTAAAACGCGCGCTCCCTCCAAAGTTAACCTTCTTGCCATTATGAGTCCCACATCTCCGGAGCCTAATATTACTACCTCGTTGCCAATCATGTAATTATCTATGTTCATTAGTCTCTGTGCCACTCCAGCGGTATACACGCCTGCCGGTCTCGATCCTGCAAGCCATATTGCTCCAGCCGTTCTTTCTCTGCAGCCCATTGCAAGGACTACAGCCTTTGCCTTTATTTTCTCTCTGCCCCATGGCCCGCTTAGTATCATGCTTTTATCCGGAAATAGGTTTACTACCATAGTATCTGAGAGAACCTCTACTTTGTAGTTTATAAGCTTTTGTAGATATCTTTCTATGTATTCTGGTCCTGTCAAAGTTTCTTTAAATTTGTGTAAGCCAAATCCGTCGTGAATACATTGATTTAATATTCCGCCAAGCTTCTTTTCTCTCTCTATAAGGAGGACATCGTTGACGCCGATTTCCTTAAGTCTCGTTGCGCAAGCTAAACCTGCCGGTCCCGCACCTATTATTACTACATCTTTTTCAGTCATTTTTTCTCATCCTCCCCGAGAATAGCCATGACCCTTCTTTATGAAGTTGAAAATCTTCGGGTTTATATCCGAACTCTTTTTCAAGAATTTCTACTATTTTGGGTAAACAATATCCTCCTTGGCATCTTCCCATCATTGCCCTTGTTCTGTATTTTATGCTTGCAAGGGTTTTTGCTCCAAGGGGATTTTCAATTGCTTCTATTATTTCCCTTTTAGTTACCTTTTCGCATCTACAAATTATTTCTCCATATTCTGGGTTTTCCCTTGCTCTCCTTTGTTTTTCCTCTTCCGGGAGATCTTCGAATCTCTCTTTACGCGGTGAGGCTGGAACGAATTTTTCTTTAGGAATGAGTTTTTCTTTCTTTTCGATAATTTCCCTTACTACCCTGGCTATTGCAGGGGCGCTGGTAAAGCCTGGTGATTCTATTCCTATCAGGTTTATAAAGTTAGGCACAGATTCCTCTTCTTTAATCAGGAAGTCGTAAAAGGTTTTGTCTCCCGGTGGAACAGGCTTTGCCCTCACTCCTGTAAAGGTTCTTATTACATCGCTTCTTTTAAAGTAGGGCCAGAGTTTGTATCCTCCTTGAAAGAGTTGTTCCATAATTTCAGGTGTGGTTTCGTATCCTTCAGGGTCTTCTATGTATTCCGCGGAGGGACCTATTGTTATCGGTCCTTCTACGGTGGGCGTTATGTGAACGCCAAGATAGGCTCCCACGTCTTTACTGGGTACAGGGTATATGGGCATATTAAGGAGAGGAGCTAAAGCTTTATCAAGTAAAAGGTACTCTCCCTTGCATGGATAAATTCGGTAACTGTCTATTCCTACCATCTTTGAAAATTCAGCACAGTGGACTCCTGTTGCGTTTATAAGCCACCTGCATTCGTATCTGTTCCCGTTTTGGTCTTTAAGCATAAAGTTACCATTTTCTCTTTTGACCTCTACTATCTTGCAATTTAAAAAGTATTTGACATCGTTTAATAAGTTAGTTTCGGCAAGGGCTATAACAAATAGGTAAGGAGAGAAAATGGCCGTTGCTGGAGAGTACATGCACGCTACGGCTTCTCCCACTGTTGGACAGAGTTTTTGAACGTTTTCGCTCCCCTTAATTATTTCGAGTCCTTCGACGCCATTAGTATCTCCTATTTCCTTAAGCTTATAGAGCTCTTGCACTTCCTCTTCTTCAAATGCTACAAGAATTTTCCCTGTAGCTTTAAATGGCACATTAAGAATTTTCATCCATTCTTTTATTTTTTTGTTTCCCTCAACGCAGAGTTTGGCTTTGAGAGAGCCTGGGCGATAGTAAAAACCTGCATGTACAACTCCACTGTTTCTACCGCTTGCCCCAAAAATCACATCGGGTTCTTTTTCGAAAACGGCTATCTTAAGATTAAACCTTGATAGCTCATAAGCTATCGATGATCCGACAGCTCCTCCGCCGACAATACCGATATCAAACACGATTTCACCTCCCGCTCTTATAGAAAACACTTAAGTGAAAGTATACTGGGTATATCAAGTTTGTCAAGGGGGTAACATGGGTATATAATCTAAGCCATGAAAGTGAGCGACCTTTATACGTGTCTAAAGAAGGTGTATGGTTTCCTGGGAAAGTGGTGGCCCGGTTTGCCAGAAGAAATCATCATAGGGGCCGTTCTTACTCAAAATACGAATTGGAAGAACGTTTCTCGTGCTATAGAAAATCTCAAGAAGGCACTGGGGGAGAATGATATTTTAAGAAAGGCGGAAGCCCTTTCTACCGAGAAATTAGCGGAGCTTATTCGTCCTGCGGGTTTCTTTAATTTGAAGGCGAAAAGGCTAAAGGCATTGCTTGCGTTTCTTAAGGCTTATGACTTTGACCTTAATAGATTGAAGAGCGTTCCTACAGATGCTTTGCGAAAAAGTTTGCTTGAAGTAAAAGGGGTAGGCAAGGAAACTGCGGACTCAATCTTGCTTTATGCTCTTGATAAGCCCGTTTTTGTGGTTGATAGTTATACGAAGAGACTTTTAAAAAGACTGTTTAATATTGATTTGCAAGGTTACGACGAGATTAAAAACCTTTTTGAGTCTGAGTATCCTCCTGACCTTGCTCTCTATCAGGAGCTCCATGGGTTAATAGTAGAACATGCTAAGAGGTATTGTGTAAAACGACCAAAATGTGATGAGTGTCCCCTTCAAGAAAATTGCTATTATGCATCACAGTTAAAGTAGCTTTTTAAGCTTTTACTACGAGATTGGAAAAATTCTATGTTGACTTAAGAATAATAGTGACTTGTTATATTTAAATTGCTTTTGTCTTAGAGGGAGGTGGGGTTTTATTGGATGGATTTATAGATATGCATGTTCACACATCGCCAGATATTATAG
>LGFB01000089.1 GCA_001508835.1 bacterium 42_11 | reverse complement strand
CCGCTGGGAGCTATCTTTCTTGCAAGAGCGCTTCTGGAGTTGGGTAAAAATGTGTCTATATGGACAGATGACCTTTATTCTTCTGTTGTAGAAAAAGGAGTAAATAGCTTAGGTATCAGGATTCCCGTTTATGGTGTTCCTTTTAAATGGGGTGGTTGGTTTTTCCAGCTATTTTGGAAAGAAGGCTTTGATTTATTAATTTCCATAGAGAGGCCGGGAAGAGGTATAGATGGTAGATATTATAGTTCGCGAGAAGAAGATATAACCTGTTACGTCTCTCCTCTGGATGAGTTTTTCATAGAGGCTAAAAGAAGGAAGATTCCGACTATTGGTATTGGTGATGGTGGGAATGAAATTGGCATGGGTAATATTAGGGAAAAACTTTTGTTTAAATTTCCCGAGAAAGGGAAGATATTTAGCATAGTAAAGGTTGATCATCTTATAATTGGAGGGATTTCCAATTGGGGAGGATATGGTCTTATTGCTGGATTAGCCAAATTGTTGAGTAATGGCAGACTTTTGCCTTCCCCCGCTGAAGAGGAATTCCTTTTAAACGTCATGGTGGATAGTGGAAGCATAGATGGTGTTACATTGGAGTATTCTTTGAGTGTGGATGGAGTTAATAAAGCTATTTTGCAACGCAAACTAAGGGAATTGAGACTTTGCTTAGGAAGTTAGTAAGTTTAACTTGTTTTCTTTCTTTGTTGTTTTTTGCATACGGTTGTGTAGGGTTAAGCAAGTGGAGGAGCTACTACTATGCTGGCGATTTAGAGATTCAGGAAGCATATATTTGTGCTGATGTTGATGAAGAGTTGAATCCTTTGGATATTAAAAATATATTTAGTTATGGCGTTACTAAAGTGTGTCTCTACTTTAAATATAAGTATACAAATGGAGGAACAGCTATTTTAAGATTAAGATTATATTATGAAGGAGTTTTCGTTTATCAAGATAGTTACTACTTGGACAAGGGTGAGGGTAAAAAAGCTTATTACTTCTTTTTATCCTCGGGTAAACCTCTTCCGCAAGGTTCTTATGAAGTCCGAATGATGTTCAAGGGAAGGGTTATTAAGGTTTTATCTTTTATGGTAAAGGGTGGGGGTGAAACCTGATTTGAGAAAATTTATTCTTATGTTGGCTCCTGTGGGTGGAAAAGAGATACCTTCTACCTTTGAAGTTATCGAAGAGGCTGTTAGGTTGAGAATTAAAGGGGTTTCCGTTTTGCACTTTCAGAGTATTTCTTCTGAAGATAAACAGCTTAGTTATAACATAGAGCCCTATTCTCAAGCCATAGCTTGGTTAAGGGAAAGCAGTGATATTCTGATGGAATTCCCGGCATGGGGAACATTAAAACATAGCTTGGAAGAAAGAGTAGCTCCCTTGGTTTTAAAGCCGGATTTCATAGAAATTATTCCTGGCTCTATTAATTTGGGGGATCAGGTTATATATAATCCTCTTAGCTACATAGACTTTATTATACAGGTAAGTTCAGAAGTTTTTGTTAAACCAGTTTTTAATGTGTTCTCTCCTTCTATGCTTATTTATGTTAGAAACTTAATAGATAGAGGGAAGCTAAATCCTCCATATATATTTACTCTCACTTTTACAGAAGAATACTTCCCTCCTACGATAGATAACTTGCTTTACATTTATAAGCTTTTACCCCAAAATAGTAAATGGTTTTTAAGTGTCAAAGGAAAAACATCAGGCTCCTTATTTGCTGTTGCTTTAGAGCTTGGCGGTAATATAAGGGTTGGTCTGGAGGATTGGTGTGATGGCCAAGACCTAACTAATGAAAGACTTGTTACTGAGGTTTTAAGGATTGCCACTTCTTTAGGCTTTGAACCTGCAACTCCGAAGGAAACTTCTGAGATTTTGGGGAAGGTGATGTAGAAATGTCTTTAGTCACTGGAGACGTTTTGTTAAAAAGGGCTATGGAGGGGAAATATGGTGTAGGAGCTTTTAATTTTAACAATCTTGAGTTCCTACAGGCCATATTAGAGGCGGCAAAAGAAACGAATTCACCGGTTATACTTCAGGTTAGCGAAGGTGGCATGAAATATATGGGCTTGTCGTTTTTAGAGGGAATTATTAAGCACCTCCTTTATAAGGTTGAAGTTCCTGTGGCTATTCATCTTGATCATGGTTCGAGCTTAGATGCCGTACTTTATGCGATAAGGATAGGTTTTACTTCTGTAATGATAGATGCGTCGAAAAGGCCTTTTGATGAGAATGTTAATATAACTCGGGAGGTTGTTAAGATTGCTCATACTGTTGGGGTTTCTGTAGAAGCCGAACTTGGGAAGATAAAGGGAACAGAGGAGCATGTAGAAGTTTCTGAGCGAGAGGCTCTTTTCACCGATCCCGATGAGGCGGCAAAGTTTGTGGAATTGACGGAAGTGGATTCCCTTGCTGTTGCTATAGGTACGGCTCATGGAATCTATAAAGGTGAACCAAAGCTTGACTTTGATAGACTTTATGATATAAAAAGAAAGGTAGGCATTCCCCTAGTTCTTCATGGGGCTTCTGGAGTTCCACTAGACGACGTGAGGAGAGCTATATCTTTGGGAATATGTAAGATTAATATCGATACTGATTTAAGGGTAGCCTTTAGGAACAAGCTGGCGGAAGTACTTTCTATCAGGAGAGATGAGATTGATCCGCGTAAATTCTTGGGTCCTGCAAGAGATGCGGTTAAAGAGGTTGTTATTGAAAAGATAAAAGCTTTTGGTTCCGAAGGGAGGGCGTGATGGAGAATGAAACTCTTTTTGGATACTGCGAATATTGAGGAAATAAAACAAGCTTTAAGTTGGGGAGTGATTTCGGGTGTAACAACCAATCCTACTCTTGTTAGTAGGGAAGGGGATAAGGATTTTCATTCTCTTATCAGGGAAATATGTGACCTCGTTAAAGGCCCTGTCAGCGCAGAAGTAATAAGCTTGGATGCAGATGGCATGATCAGGGAGGCTGAAGAGCTTGCATCTTTAAGTGAGCATGTGGTCATAAAAATCCCGATGACTCCAGAAGGTATGAAGGCGGTTTCTGTGTTATCCAAGGAAGGAATAAAGACAAATGTTACACTTGTTTTTTCCGTTGAGCAGGCTCTCTTAGCTGCAAATGCAGGTGCCACTTATGTAAGCCCTTTTATAGGGAGACTAGATGATATTGGTGGGGATGGGGTAGGACTCGTGGCAGACATAGTTTCAGTATTTAAAAGGGGGAATTTTGAGACTCAAGTTATAGCAGCTAGTATAAGACATACTAGGCATGTTCGGGAGTGTGCATTGATAGGTGCTCATATAGCTACAGTTCCTTTCAATGTGTTAAGAGGAATGTTTGTTCACCCTCTTACAGATATTGGTATACAGAGGTTTCTTAAAGATTGGGAATCCTTTAAGAATAGAGCAAGATAATGTCCTTTTGGTTTATAGTTTTTTTTCTTTCCTCCATTGGTGTGGTAGGGGGAGGTATCGTTTTAGAAAGAGCTACTGAAGAGTGGGCTGAGCGAAAAGGGGTTACTAAAGAATGGGCTGGTTTTATAATCCTTTCGATTATTACTTCCTCGCCAGAACTTGCTACTGCTATAAGTGGGGCTTTGAAGGGATACCCAAATATGGTTGTTGGTGATATACTTGGTGGAAATCTCCTTAATATAGCTGTTTTTTCCCTTTTATCTTTCTTGTGGTATAACCTTTTTCGACATCTTAATCGCAGAGTTTTTTTTGAGTTAATATGGTGGAATATAGGTTTTAGTTTTGTGATGCTGTTTGCTCTTAAATTGAAGACAAACCTGCTTTGGGTTTTTCTAATTTATCCACTTGTAGCTTTTCGGGTTTTTGAACGCCCTAGTGAGTTAGGTGTTTCTCACAAAAGTAGCAGTAAAGCAAATTTTGTCGTTTACTTTGGAATTAGTGTGATCACGGTAATTGTGTCTAGCTACTTTTTGATGGTGTCCGGTGCGCAATTATCTAAGCTTACTAATATAACCGATACTTTTATAGGGACTTTGTTTATTGCTATTGTGACTTCTGCTCCGGAGCTTTCTGTTTCTTTTACTGCTCTTTTAAGAAAAGCTCATGGGTTATGCGTTGGGAATATCTTGGGGAGCAACCTTTTGAACTTTTTTATACTTCCGGTGGCTGATATTTTCTTCAAAGGTCCGTTTGTTGCTTTTACATCTTCTGAACATATGGTTACCGTCTCCGGATTGATTTTTGCAAGTTTGCTTTCTTTAATTTCTATACTCTTTTCTGTTAAGTTCCTGAGACTGATACCTGTTGTTGTTTACATAGTTGTCATTTTCTTTTTGAGCAGGGGGGTATAAAAATTGCTCGAGTTTAGCGAATTAAGCACGAAAACGTTGTCGGAATTACAATCCATAGCAAAGGAGATGGGAGTTACAGGTTATTCTCGCCTCAGGAAGCAAGAAGTGATTTTTGAGATTCTTAGAGCCAAAGCAAAGAATAAAGGTCTTCTTTTTGGAGGGGGAATCCTTGAAATAGTTCCAGAAGGTATAGGTTTTTTAAGAACCAACGGATATCTTCCAGGTCCCTCGGATGTTTATGTTTCTGCTTCTCAGATAAAAAGGTTTAATCTGAGGACAGGTGATATAGTTTGGGGACAAACTCGTCCTCCTAAAGAGCAGGAACATTATTACTCTTTGTTAAGGGTTGAGGTAGTGAACTTCGAGGATCCAGAAAAGGCAAGAAATAGACCGTATTTTGATGAACTTACTCCAATTTACCCATGTGAAAAGTTTAAACTTGAAAGTGATCCTACGGAGATATCAACCCGCCTGGTTGATCTTTTCGTTCCCATAGGTAAAGGACAAAGGGGGCTTATCGTTTCTCCACCTAAAGCTGGAAAAACTACCCTTTTGAAGAATATAGCGAATAGCATAACTGCAAATCATCCAGAGGTATTCCTTATAGTTTTGCTTATTGATGAGAGGCCTGAGGAAGTCACTGATATGCAAAGATCTGTCAAGGGAGAGGTTGTGAGTTCTACCTTCGATAGGCCTGTCCATGAACATCTTAAGGTTGCAGAACTTGTTTTGGAAAAAGCTAAGAGATTGGTAGAATATGGAAAAGATGTCGTAATTCTTTTAGATAGTTTAACTCGGTTGGCTAGAGCTTATAATTTAACCGTTCCTCCGAGTGGTAGAACTTTATCTGGAGGAATGGATTCTGTGGCTATTCACTATCCTAAGAGGTTTTTGGGAGCGGCTAGAAACATAGAGGAAGGCGGAAGCTTGACTATAATAGCTACAGCCTTAATAGATACAGGAAGCAGAATGGATGACTTGATTTATGAGGAGTTCAAGGGAACGGGGAACATGGAAATCCATCTGAGCAGAAAACTCGCTGAACAGAGGATTTTCCCTGCCATAGATTTGAAAAAATCTGGAACTCGTAAGGAAGAGCTTTTATTGCCTGAGGAGGACTTACAGAAGATATGGCTTTTAAGAAGAAGAACAGCTAATCTTGATGAAGCAGAGGTTTTACAGCTTCTCATTAAAAAGCTTCAAGAGACGAAAAGTAATGCCGAGTTTCTTAAGGCAATCAAATAGGGGGGGTGCTTTTGAGGTTTTCCTTCTCAAAGTTTGTGTTTTTGGTGTTAGGGGTTTCCTTTATGTTTTTTTTCTTGGCGTGGAAGGAATGTGGGACTTTATGGTTGATTAAGCGGGAGTTTTATGAGGAAACAAGATACGATTTTGAGAAGGAGCAATTAAGGGCTAGCAGAAGAGAGAGGCTTTATTCTTATTATGAATTGGCAACTTCCGATATGCTTATGGTGCTTGGTTCTTCAGCGGAGGGTTCCCTGGAAATTCCTCCCCTTCCGGAGATTAAGAAAATCCCATTCGTGGCTTATAGAATCGATGGAGTAATTGGTAGGGGGCTAAGTTTAGCTATTTCAGTTGATAGGCTTGGCAAGCTATTTGCTTTAGGGGTT
>LGFB01000088.1 GCA_001508835.1 bacterium 42_11 | reverse complement strand
ATGCTCTTCTTGTGGGGGATGAAACGGCCATATCTTTGGGAGTAAAACCTCAGAGGGTAAGGCTCGAGGGGATGATTGTCTCTGCCTTTTTGACCGCCCTTTGCGTCTCTTTCACGGGTATTATTGGCCTTATAGGCTTAGTTGCTCCTCACATTGTTAGGTTGATGATAGGTGGTGACTATCGCTTTTTGGTTCCTTTAAGCCCCCTTATGGGTGCGATTATCCTCCTACTTTCGGATACCATCGGTAGAACGGTTATATCTCCGGTGATAATACCTGTTGGGGTTATAACGTCAATAATGGGCGCTCCCTTGTTCATATATCTTCTATTGAGGGGTGGCAAAGGTGTTAGAAGTTAGAGAGCTTTCTTATCTCTATGGTAAAAGGGAGGTTTTAAGAGATATAGCTTTTTCGGTAGGGGAGGGAGAAAGCCTCTTCATCCTCGGCCCTAACGGAAGCGGTAAGACTACCCTTTTGAAATGCCTGAATGGGATCTTAAAGCCTAAGGGAACGGTCTACGTGAATAAACTTTCCTTAAGAGAGCTTGCCTTGAAAGATATAGCCAGAATTTTTGGATATGTTCCCCAGAGAGGGGAGGCAAGCTTTTTAACGGTTTTCGATGCGGTCTTGCTTGGAAGGAGGCCTTATCTGAGGTGGAGAGCCTCGGAAGAGGATGTAAGGGTTGCGGAGGAGGCGATAAAACTGCTTAAGATAGAAGGGCTTGCCTTTAGAAGGCTAAATGAGCTTAGCGGTGGAGAGCTTCAGCTTGTTTTAATTGCCCGGGCTTTCGCTCAGGAGCCTAAATATCTTCTTCTTGATGAACCTACCAATAACCTTGATGTAAAGAATCAAATAGAGGTTATGAGGTTGATTAAGGATGCCGTTAGAAAGAGGGGAATCACGGCGATAATCACGGTGCATGATATAAATCTGGCTTTGGCTTATGCAGATAGGGTTTTAGTTCTTAAGGAGGGAAAGGTTTATGCCTTTGGAGGTAAGGAAGTTATAAACGAGCGTCTGCTTTCTGAAGTCTATGGCATATCCGCGAAGATCCATAAGTTCGATGGTAGGGCTGTGTTTCTTCCACAGCTATAAGCCTTGACATCGCATTTAAGGTGGGGTATGATAGCACTGAAAGGTTAAGAGGTGATACGAAGGTGCATATTTCGGAGGGCGTATTATCGGGACCCGTTCTCTTGGGCGGAGCCCTTTTGACCGCGGGTGGAACATATGTTGGCTTAAGTAAACTTAAGGATAAGGACATCCCCAAGGTGGGTATCTTATCCTCCGCCTTTTTTGTGGCTTCTTTGATTCACGTTCCTTTGGGGCCAACGAGCGTTCACCTAATCTTAAATGGTCTTAACGGCCTTTTCCTCGGGTGGGCTGTTTTCCCATCCATACTGGTTGCCCTTTTTCTTCAAGGGATCTTGTTTCAGTTTGGAGGGATAACGACGCTCGGAGTTAACACCTTTAACATGGCCTTTCCCGCTCTTTTAACCTCCATTCTTTTTAGGAGGTTGGCTTTGTCGGAGAAGGTCGTGTTAAGCGTGCTTGGGGGATTTCTGGTCGGCTTTTTCTCGGTTGCCCTTTCAGGGGTATTTGTTGCGCTCTCTTTGGCCCTTACGGGAGAGGCTTTCTTGTCCGTTGCTAAGCTCATATTAATAGCTCATTTCCCCGTTATGCTGATTGAGGGGGTGATAACTTCCATGATTTTGGCTTTCATCAGGAAGATTAATCCAAAGATTTTGCTTTCTTCTATCCTGGTCTTTCTCTTGCTATTTCTTTGGACGGAACCTTCATTGGCTCATAGGATAAAAACCTTCGCTTATGTGGGGGAAGGTGGGAAAGTAATAACGCGAACCTATTTCACAAGTGGTGAGGGGGTAAAGAACGCAGATGTGCTGGTTTACGATAATGCCAGCGGTAACTTGGTTTTGAAGGGCAAAACCGATGATAAGGGGAATTTCGTCTTTACTCCTCCTTCCGGCGTTTCGGAGCTTAAGATAGTGGTTGAGGCGGGAATGGGGCATAAATCCCAAGCGGTTTTAACGCTCGGGGAAAAAGAGCCTTCTGAGGAGAAGGTTTCCCCCCTTGAAGTTAAAACTCAAGACGTTAACGACCTTTCAAAGTTGTTGGATGAAAAGCTTAAGCCCATTCAGGAGAGCTTAATTGAAATAGAGGAGAAGCTGACCGAGCCTTCGCTGAGCGATATATTTGGTGGAATAGGCTATATCTTTGGTATCTTTGGAGTGTGGGCTATGGTGGTAGCAAGAAGAAAGGGGTAAGCGGTCTTGAGGCTTGAAAGCGTTGATATAAGGGCGAGGATTGTCTTTCTTTTTCTTTTTGCAGTATTTCTTGCCGTTTCCAGAGGCTGGTTGACGCTCCTTTTTGGCTTTCTCGCCATCCTTCTTTTAAGCATTTTATATCGTGCTGATATTATAGATAGCTTCAAAAAGATAGCCTTGGCAGAGAAGTTTTTGCTTCTCGTCGTTCTTTTCCTTCCCTTCACCTATCCAGGTACTCCTCTTTTAAGGATAGGACCTCTTTCTTTGACGCAGGATGGTTTGACCAATGCGCTTTTGATTTTTGCTCGTTCCTCCATAATCCTCCTTGGGAGCGCTGTTCTCCTTCGTTCCGCTGACCCCTTCACGATACTTTATGGCCTTTACGGACTTTATCTTCCTCCGAAGCTTGTGGAAATTGCCTTTTTTGCTCTAAGGTATATCAGCGTTATAGACTCCGAGTACAGGAAGCTTAAAAAGGCGATGAAGGCCCGCGGTTTTAAACCTAAGGCTAACTTCCATACTTACCGAAGTTATGCCTATCTGATGGGTATGCTTTTTGCAAGAAGCTATAATAGGGCGGAACGGGTTTATAGGGCAATGTTGGCAAGGGGATTCAACGGTAGGATGCCCCTTTACAGGAAGTTTAAGCTTTCGAGGGTGGATTTATATTTTATAACCTCCACCGTATCCTTCATTTTCTTGCTTACCATCTTTGAATGGAGGTAGTCTGAACTGGGTGAGGCTTTAATAGAGCTTGTTGATATCCACTTCTCCTATGGAGAAAGGAACCTTCTGAAGGGGATTAACCTCAGGCTCGCTTATGGTGATAAAATAGGAATAACGGGGCCTAATGGTGCTGGGAAAACCACGTTGGCGGAGATAATGATGGGGTTTATAAGGCCCCAGAGGGGAGAGATTTTGTTTAAGGGGAGGAGGATTGAAAGCGAAGACGATTTTTATGAGCTTAGAACTAAAATAGGCTATGTTTTTCAGGACCCCGATGACCAGCTTTTTTGTCCCACCGTTTTTGAGGATTTAGCATTTGGCCCCTTAAACTTGGGCTTACGGGGTAGAGAGCTTGAAGATAGGGTTAATGGAGTGTTGAAAACCCTTGGTATATCTCATCTTAAGGACAAGCTAACCTACAAGCTTTCGGGGGGAGAGAAGAGGATCGTTTCCATAGGCGCGGTTTTGGCTATGGACCCGGAAGGGCTCATCTTGGATGAACCTTTAAATGGTCTTGATGAGGAGTTTTCCCGTAGGGTTGAGGCCATTATAAGGGATGTAGATAGGCCTTTAATCGTGATTGCTCACGATTTCTCTTTCTTAAGGAGAGTTTGTGGGAAGGTCTTTAAGCTTGAGGGCGGAAGACTGGAAGAGTTTCATTTATGAGCTTCCAAAGAATTTTGATTTGGCGATTTCCTCCGATGTCAGGGAGGAAGGGGATGTATTCGTTCGGCGCCTTTCCTTCGAGAGCCTCTATAAGAGCCCGTATGACGTGAACAACAGGGTTTATGTGGATGTTTTCATTCCAAAGGAAAGGAAGCTAAGCTCCCTTTTGCTTTTCGTTCACGGTCTTGGTATAACTAAGAGGCGTAAGGTTCTCTATTCCCTTCTTCCGAGAAAGCTTGCTCGTTTAGGAGTAAGAAGCGCCTTTTTAACTTTACCCTATCATCTTGAGAGAACTCCGGCTGGCAAGCCGAGCGCCTTATGGTTCAGGGATTTTAACGATGTCGAGACTGCAGCCTTTTTCCATCAATCGGTCTTGGATGCCCGAGTTGCTTTAAGGATTTTAAACGACGGTTCTTCTCCCTTCATAGCAGGAATAAGCCTCGGTGCGATGATAGCCGCAATAACCTTGGCGATGGAGGAGAGTTTGGTTGGAGGTTTCTTAATACTTGGTGGGGCTAATCTCGAGAGGATAGTCTGGAGAAGCTTGGTTAGGCTTTTTATGAACGAGGAGGGTTGTAGCAGGGGGGAATGTCACAGGCATTACAGGATCTACCCGCGCTATCTTAGGGAGGTTGAGAGAAGAGGCTCTTTCAGAGAGGTTGAACTTCCCAAGATATGTTTTCTCTTCGACCCCTTAACCTTTGCTCCCCTTTTAAGGAGGAAGAAGGTTGTGATGATAAATTCCCTCTTCGATATGGTGATACCTCCAAAATCTGCTTTAGAGCTTTGGGAAGGGTTGGGAAGGCCTGAAATCCACTGGTTGCCTTCCACACATGGATTGACCGTCTTTTTCGGTAATAGAATATCTAATATAATTTTTGATAAAATAAAGGGGGAGGTGAGCGAGCGATGAGGGAACTTGTTTTAATGTTGCTCCTTCTGTTTTTGTTGCCGGGAGTATGTTATGCCTTGGGGGAAAAGGTTTTACTTGTTGTAGCTGATAATTACAGGGATGAGGAGTTTGAGGCTTCCTATCAGGCGGTCAAAGAGGCTGGGTTAACGCCCGTTATAGCCTCTAAGAGCAAAGGACCTCTTAAGGGGATGCTTGGAGGAAGGGCGGAGGCCGAGCTCGCGGTTCAAGATGTTAATCCTAACGATTATAAAGCTGTGATCTTCGTTGGTGGTGTTGGAGCCGAGGTCTTCTGGGATGACCCGAACGCTCACAGAATAGCGAGAGAGATGTATTCTCAAGGGAAGCTCCTTTGCGCCATATGCATAGCTCCGGTTACTTTGGCAAAGGCGGGTTTGCTTAAAGGGGTTAAGGCAACCTGCTGGCCCAGCGTCTCTCCCACCTTAAAGATGCTTGGAGCCCACTATTTAGATTTGCCCGTGGTGGAGGATAAGGGTATAATCACGGCAAATGGGCCGCAGGCTGCGGAAAAGTTTAAGAACGCTATTGTGAGAAAATTAAAGGGAAATTAGTCGTTATCATCATCCTCTTCGTTATTTTCCTTTGTTTCTATTTCTATATCTAAGGAGATGAAGAAAGGTTCTATAAGGGTGCGACGGAAGGTATCCTTATCTATGCTTAGTTCTTCCTCATCGTATTCTCCCTTATAGAAGCTGAAGATATAGCTTGCGGGCTTTATCATTTCTTTTCACCTCCGAGCTCTTCTTGAAGCATGGGCGTAAGTTTCTTGATTTCGCTTAAGGTTATTTTCTTCTCCTTTCTTGATAGAAGTAATAGAAGCAGTTTCTTTACCGATTTTTCGAGCCCCTCTAAGGTATAACCTCCCTTCATACTTTGTTTTTCCTTTAGGATATCTATTAAGAAGTCGCATATTTCCCTGTCTTTCAAGGGCTCAAATGCCTTCCTATATTTCGGCTTCATCTTAGATATCATCTTGGGAAGGATATAGCTTGAAAGTATTGTGCTTAGCTCCTCAAGCTTTAGAGGAGGAATCTCGTATACATCCACACTGCTTTTAAAGCTGGGATGGTCAAACTTTTTGCTTAGCTTGGTCCCTATCAGGAACACAGGTGACTTGCCTAAAAATAGCCTCGTATTTGTGAATCGGTCTTTCATCTCCTGTCTATGGTATGGGTCTACTATTTGAAACAGGAACTTTTCCACCTTTTTACCGGGTGTTTCGATATCTTCAAATATCATGACGGGGTTTATTACCCCGCAGGAGACCGTACCTTTAAATAGAAGTCCGGGCTCCTTTGGGCTTCCAAAAAGCTCATCTAACGTTCCTGGTGAAAGGAGAGGGAGAAGAAAGGCC
>LGFB01000087.1 GCA_001508835.1 bacterium 42_11 | reverse complement strand
TTTATAAGAAATGCTCTTGCAACTCAGCAGCTTCCTCCCACACAGGTTCTTGTGGGACTTGCGCTGTTTTTAACCCTATTTGTGATGATGCCCGTTTGGAGCGAGATCAATTCTAATGCCCTTCAGCCCTATTTAAGAGGGGAGATTCCAGCTCAACAGGCTTTAGAGCGAGCTGTTTCTCCTATAAGGGAATTTATGTTTAAGCAGACGAGAGAAAAAGACATTGCTTTAATGGTTAGTCTTGCTAAGATGGAGAGGCCTAAAAGTAGAGAAGATGTTCCCACTCATGTATTAATTCCTGCTTTTATGTTAAGTGAGTTGAAAACCGCTTTTGAGATGGGGGTGCTAATATATATTCCTTTTATAATAGTTGACATGGTTGTGGCAAGCGTGCTTATGTCGATGGGGATGATCATGCTTCCCCCTATGATGATATCTCTTCCCTTTAAGGTTTTGCTTTTTGTTCTTGTTGATGGATGGGACCTCGTGGTTGGGTCCCTTGTAGCAAGCTTTAGGTAAGGGGGGACTTGTATGACCGATGCCTTGGCAATAGAGATATTTAGAAAGGCTTTATTTACTGCTCTTCTTGTAGCTGCTCCCATGCTTGGTGTTGCTCTTATAGTGGGGATAGTGGTTAGTGTAATCCAGACCGCTACTTCTATACAGGAGCAAACCCTTACCTTTATTCCCAAGATAATAGCTGTTCTTTTCAGCATAATATACTTCGGTCCCTGGATGCTTCGCTTGGTTGTGGATTTTACCGTTGCATTGTGGAGTTCCTTTCCCTACTTGATAAGGTGAAAATAGCGATGGAGAGTCTCTTGAGGAACTTCGACGCGTTCCTTCTTGCTTTTCTTAGAATAACCGCATTTTTGCTTTTTGCTCCCGTCTTTAACAGTAGGGTTTTACCGACGATGGCAAGGTTAGGTTTTGCCTTTTTTCTAACGGTCATTTTATTTTACGCGGGGGGCCTTTTTGTAAAGCTTCCTCCTCTTTCTCTTTGGACCTTTGTTATTTACGCCTTAAGGGAGTTTTTGGTAGGTCTTATTATGGGATTTTATATAAGCTTGATTTTTTCAGCTTTTCAGCTTGCGGGAACCATATATGGCTATCAGATGGGATTTGGCATAATATCTATTTTGGACCCGGAGGCTATGCGAAGTGTGAGCTTAACGGGTCAGTTTAAATATCTCTTAGCAATAATGCTTTTCTTTAGCACGAATTCTCACCACAGCTTAATTATGGCTTTATTTAACAGCTTTAACCTTCTCTCCGTAGGGGTTATCAATCTTAAAGGGGGATTGATTAAAGAGCTTTTTTCGATGCTTACAGGCACTTTTGTTATAGCCCTTCAAATAGCTTTGCCTATAATGGCTATACTTCTGATAATAGATATAAGTTTAGGAATAATAGGTAGAACAATTCCTCAGCTTAACGTTTTTATAATAGGCTTTCCTTTGAAGATAGCGATAGCATTTTTAACGCTCATGTTTATTTTGCCCGGTTTAAAAATTCTAATGGAGGGAATATTAGGTGGTCTTTCGCAGGGGGTTGAAAAGGTTTTATTATATCTCAAATGAATTTGACCTTCAGCTGTTTGCTGAAGAAAAAACAGAGCCGGCTACTCCTCGAAGAAGGAGAAGGGTTAGGGAAGAGGGGCAAGTTGCAAGAAGCGCAGAGTTAAATGCATTTGTAATAATAAGCGTTGGCCTTTTTACCTTTTTTCTATTTGAGAGCATCGTCAGGAGAGATATCTTCTCTATGGCTCAGTATGTTTTTTCGAATCTACACTTGGTGAAGCCTGATGGCATCAACATAGATAGCTCAACTAAGGTTCAGGCAGAGATAATAGAGTTTTTGCTAAGAATGGTCGCACCGTTTTTCTTGTTTTCCTTTATCGGAGCCGTTGTAGTTAATTTGCTTCAGGTGGGTTTCCATATAAGCTTTAAACCGTTTGCCTTAAATCTTAATAAGTTGAACCCTGTTGTAGGTTTAAGAAGGGTTTTTTCTTTGAGATCTTTAGTGGAGTTACTAAAAGGGAGCGTTAAAGCCCTCTTAATGGGTTATTTAATCTATAGGTTTATAAAAGCTGATTATCCGACCTATTTAAAAACCCTCCTCGTTCCATTTCCTAATAACATTGCTTTGATTAGTAAGCTGATATTTTTTACCCTTCTTAAGATATTGCCTCTTCTTTTAGTTTTAGCGATAATAGACTATGTCTATCAAAAATGGGAGTTTGAAAGAAGCATTCGGATGAGTAAGTATGAGATAAAGGAAGAGTATAAACAGATTGAGGGAGACCCTCGCATTAAAGCGAAGATAAGAGAGAAACAAAGGGAGCTCGCTCGTAGAAGAATGATGCAGGAGGTACCGAAAGCTCAAGTGGTAATTACTAACCCGGTTATGGTAGCTGTAGCCTTACGATACGAGCCAGAGATAATGAATGCCCCGGTTGTGGTCGCCAAGGGAGAAAGGCTCGTTGCTCAGAGAATAAGAGAGATTGCTGAAAAACATGGAATTCCCATAGTTGAGGATAAGGCTTTAGCGTGGACACTCTATAGAACCGTAGATATAGGGGATGAAATACCTCCAGAGCTTTATAAAGCTGTTGCCGAAGTTTTGGCGTTCGTCTACAGGCTCGGAAGGGAGGCTGCTTGATGCTAAATGGCTGAAGCAAGGGGAACCACAAGTTATCCTTGGCTGAAACATAGCGATTTGTTAGTGGCCGTTGCTCTTGTTATGGCAGTGATATTGATGATAATTCCTGTGCCTACTACTCTTTTGGATTTTCTTCTTGCTTTCAATATTACCTTTGCCCTTTTGATTCTTCTTGCAACTTTTTATATAAGACGTCCCCTTGACTTTTCCGTTTTCCCATCTATTCTCCTTTTTACAACCCTCTTTAGATTGGGTTTGAATGTTTCCACGACGCGTTGGATTCTCCTTCAGGGTTATGCTGGAAGGATTATATTGGCTTTTGGTCAATTTGTTGTTGGTGGTAACTACGTAGTCGGTGCTGTCATATTTCTTATTCTCTTTATAATTCAGTTTATCGTTATAACGCGCGGTGCGGAAAGGGTGGCAGAGGTGGCAGCTCGCTTTACATTGGATGCCATGCCTGGCAAGCAGATGAGCATAGATGCGGACCTTAATGCGGGCTTGATAGACGAAAAGGAGGCTAGGAGGAGAAGAGAAGAGATTCAGAGAGAAGCGGATTTCTATGGTGCCATGGATGGAGCGAGCAAGTTTGTTAAGGGAGATGCCATTGCGGGTGTTTTTATCACGCTCGTAAATATAATCGGAGGTCTTATTATAGGCGTCCTTCAGAGGGGTTTGACCTTGGGTGAGGCATTGCAAACCTATACCCTCTTGACGGTAGGTGATGGTCTTGTCGCTCAGATACCCGCTCTTATTATATCTACAGCGACTGCTGTCATCGTCAGTAGGGCTGCTGCGGAACATGATCTTGGTGTGGAACTATTGAAGCAGATTACCTATCATCCTCGCCCCCTTGTGATAGGGGCTTCTATCCTTGCTTTGTTTGGGGCTGTTCCTGGTTTACCTACACTTCCCTTTTGGACGCTTGCTGTTTTAGTAGGTAGTATGGCTTATGTTATGAGGAGAACCGCAAAGGCTGAGAGGATAAAGAAGATAGAGGAGGAAAGAAAGAAGGAAGAGGAGGAGGTTAGAAAACCCGAAAGCGTTCTTTCCCTGCTTCAGGTAGATCCGATGGAGATAGAGATAGGTTACTCTCTTATTCCTTTGGTAGATCCTAAGCAGGGTGGAGATCTTTTGGATAGAATAACCATGATAAGAAGGCAAATTGCGCTTGAGCTTGGCCTTGTTGTTCCTCCTATAAGGATAAGGGACAATATGCAACTTAAACCTAACGAATATGTGATAAAGATAAGGGGAGTTGAGGTAGGTAGGGGAGAACTGATGGTCGATTATTATTTAGCAATGAACCCTGGGACAGCAAAGGAGAAGATAGAGGGTATAGAAACAAGGGAGCCAGCTTTTGGTTTGCCAGCTTTGTGGATTCCCCCTGAGGAAAGGGAAAAGGCGGAATGGTTGGGATATACTGTAGTGGACCCACCTGCTGTTTTGGCTACTCATCTTACCGAAATAATTAAAAGGTATGCTGCTGAGCTTTTGACTCGCCAAGAGGTTCAAAACCTTATAGATCTTGTGAGAGGGCAACATCCCGCTCTAATAGAAGAGCTAAATAGGGTTATGAACTTGGGTGATATCCAAAAAGTGCTTCAAGGGCTTTTAAAGGAGGGAGTCCCTATAAGGGATCTTGTTACTATATTTGAAACTCTTGCTGATTATGGTAGACTTATAAAGGATATTGATCTTTTGATAGAATATGTGAGACAATCCCTTGCAAGGCAGATATCCAAGATTTATCAAACTTCCGAAGGGTTCATTCCCGTGGTTACACTTGCACCTGATGTGGAGGAGGCTATAAAGAATGCTTTGCAGAAGACAGAAACAGGGGTAACCTTGGCGATGGATCCAAGAAAGATGAGGACGCTAATAGAGAAAATAGCATCAGAAGTGGAAAAACTTGCATCCTTGGGATATACTCCTGTTATTCTTTGTCACCCTTCTGTAAGGCCATATTTGCGTAAAATCTTGGAAGGGGCGTTACCTCAGGTGGCTGTGATTTCCTATAACGAAGTTGCCTCTGGTGTGGAGGTTAAGTCTATGGGGATGGTGAGCTTCTAATTGAAGGTAATTAAGCGTAAGTCTTTTATAGCTGAGAGTGAGGCTGAGGCTATCAGAAAGGCTAAGGAAGAGTTCGGTAGCGATGTCGTAATTTTGGAAACCAAGCGTTTTAAAAAAGGCGGCTTTCTGGGGCTATTTGCCAAAAAGTATGTTGAGGTTATAGTCGGTGTTCCAGAAAAGAGGGAGAGCGATGCTCGTGTTGAATTTTTGGCTAAGCTACTTTCTGAGAGAAAAGATTCCTTTACTCCTACCCTTACAGATAGGGCAAGAAGGCCTCTTTCTAATAATGATAGGATAGAGGCGTTGGAGAGGGATATAAAGGAGGTTAAAGAACTTATAGGGATTTTCTTAGAGAGATTGGAGCGAGTAGAGCCTTTAAGTAGAGATGAAAAGAGATTTGGTGAAGGTAGCAGATTGTATAATTTTTTGCTTGAGCAAGAGATTAAGGAAGCTTATGTGGGGGAGATTTTAAAGGCGTTCTTAGAGAAGGGGGCATCCTTTAAAGGTCTTTCATGGAAGGAGCTCAGAAAGGAGATTGCTAAAGTGGTAGTGGATTATATTAAGGTTTCTCCTATAAAGTTGAAGGAAGGAGGGACTCAGGTAGTAGCTTTCGTTGGACCTACTGGTGTTGGAAAGACCACCACGATTGCAAAGTTAGCTGCAATATTTGCTCTCTTTGAGGAAAAAAAGGTTGCTCTGGTCACCGCCGATACTTATAGGATAGCGGCGGTGGAACAGCTTAAAACTTATGCGAAAATAATAGGCATTCCTATAGAGGTAGTTTTTACTCCTCAAGAGGTAAGAAGGGCTATAGAAAAGCACCTCGATGCGGAGATAATTCTTATGGATACGGCGGGAAGGAGTCACTATGACAGTATGAAGATGTCTGAACTAAAGTCTTACATAGAAGCGAGCTCTCCCGATGAGGTGCATCTTGTTTTAAGTCTTAACACCAAGTATAAGGATTTGGAAGAGATAGTTAAAAGGTTTAGCTGTGTTCCTATTAATAAAATGGTGTTGACAAAGCTTGATGAAACTTCTACCTTTGGTAACATACTTAACTTGGTCAGGGACTTTTCTATACCAGTGTCATATGTAACCAACGGACAGGATGTTCCAAAGGACATAGAGGTGGCTGATCCCTATAAGCTTTCGGAGGTAGTCCTAAAACTAAGGGGTCCTAAGGGGGAGGTAGTGGAGGATTGATAAGGGATCAGGCTCAGGGATTAAGAGAACTCGTTAAAAAGAGTAAAGATTTTGGTCCCGTAGTTCGTCCCTCCCGTCTTGCACGAATAATATCGGTTACAAGTGG
>LGFB01000086.1 GCA_001508835.1 bacterium 42_11 | reverse complement strand
CTGCCGTGCTTGGGGGAACGGGTTTTGCTATTTCGATAGATTTATTAGAGAAGTATGCTTTAGGTTTAACCTCGCTCACAGAAGACCTTGAGCTCACCGTGAAGCTTAATTTAGCAGGAATTAAGATTGGATGGCTTCATGATGTTAAAGTGTACGATGAGAAACCGCTTACTTTTAGAGATTCTTGGAATCAACGGCTTAGATGGATGAGAGGGCACTGGAGTGTGGCCCTAAAATATGGTCTTTCACTTTTGAAAAAGACATTTTTGGAAGGAAAGCTTTTTATGCTCGATATGTTCTTTTATGCCATATCCCCGTTAAGGATCCTCTTGGGAGGTCTTATTCTTCTTTTTCTCTTTCTTTCTCACGTTTCAGATGTTAATGTGGTTTCTCTTCCATATCCGGGGGTTTTACCTTTTTGGTTTTGGTTTGCTGTTTCTTTGTGGATATGGCTCTATCCGTTTTTGGCATTACTTCAGGAGAGGGTTCCCATTAAAGCATTCCCATATATGGTTTATTTGGTTTTGTGGAGCTTGACCTGGATCCCTTTAGTAGTTCAAGCTCTTTTAACCGTTAGGGTAAGGCAATGGTCTCATACTAAACATACGAGAGCTTTAAGTTTTAAGGAAGTAAACAAAGTTTAAAAGGAGATGGTGATAATGTTGCGAATAAAGGTTAATGATCGAGTGGTGGAAATTCCCGAGGGTACTGCGCTTGTTGATGTGGCCAAGTTGTTAGGATTAAAGGATGTTTTCATGGCAGAGGTGAATGGAGCTACAGTGGAGCTCACTTACCCCTTGGTAGAAAATTGTGAAGTAAGGTTTTTGGACTTTTCTCACCCCCTTTCTCAAAAGGCTTTTTGGCATACAGCATCCCATGTTATGGCTCAAGCTGTAAAGAGGTTGTTCCCAAGTGTTAAGTTAGGCATAGGGCCTGCGATAGAAAATGGTTTTTACTACGATTTTGATTATCCTGAAGGGTTTTCTCCTGAAGACTTGGAGAGAATTGAAGAGGAAATGAAGAAAATAGTAGAGGCGGACTATCCAATAATAAGAGAGATTAAGACTAAAGCTGAGGCCAGGGAGATTCTTAAAGAAGAACCCTATAAGCTTGAATTGCTTGATGAGATACCTGATGAGAATGTTAGCTTTTATAAGCAGGGAGAGTTTGTGGATTTGTGTGCAGGTCCTCATTTGCCTTCTGCGGGGTATGTTAAGCATTTCAAACTTTTGAGTGTGGCAGGGGCTTACTGGAGAGGAGACGAAAAAAATCCAATGCTTCAGAGAATCTACGGTACAGCTTTTCCGACCAAAGAAGCTCTTGAAGAGTACTTAACCAGAATTGAAGAAGCTAAAAAGAGGGACCACAGGAGGTTAGGGAAGGAGCTTGATCTCTTTAGTCTTCATGAGGAAGGCCCAGGTTTTCCATTCTTTCACCCTAAGGGCATGATTATATTAAACGAACTTATAGATTTTTGGAGAAAAGAGCACCGAAAAGCCGGTTATAAGGAGATTAGGACGCCTCTCATTCTATCTAAGGAGCTTTGGGAAAGGTCGGGTCACTGGGATCATTATAAGGAGAACATGTATTTTACAAAAATAGATGATAAGGATTATGCTGTAAAGCCGATGAATTGTCCAGGGGCTATTATTGTTTTCAAGGAAGGTATAAAAAGTTATAGGGATTTACCTCTTCGCTTAGCTGAGCTGGGAATAGTTCATAGGCATGAAAGGTCGGGTGTTCTCCACGGGCTAATGAGAGTTAGGTCTTTTACTCAAGATGATGCTCATATATTTTGCACCCCTGATCAAATAAAAAGCGAAATAGAAAGTATCATAAAGCTTGCTGACCATTTCTATAAAGATATTTTCGGTTTTGATTATTCTGTTGTTTTAAGCACGAAACCTGAAAAAGCTATGGGGCCTGAAGAGATATGGGAGAAAGCTACTAACGCTCTGAGGGATACCCTGGAAGAGCTTTCAATACCCTACAGTATACGAGAAGGAGAAGGGGCATTTTATGGTCCCAAAATAGATTTTCTTCTTAAAGATTGCATAGGAAGAACCTGGCAGTGTGGGACAATTCAGCTTGACTTTCTTATCCCTGAAAAGTTCGATGTGACTTATGTTGGTCCTGATGGAGAAAGATATAGACCGGTTATGCTTCACAGGGTTATCTATGGTAGCTTGGAGAGATTTTTTGGTATACTAATAGAGCATTATGCTGGTGCTTTTCCCCTGTGGCTTGCGCCCGTTCAGGTAAAAATACTTACGATTGGGGAGGCTCATATACCTTTTGCTAAAAAAGTTTTTGAGATTTTGCTTCAAAGAAATTACAGGGTGGAGTTAGACGATAGAAGTGAAAAGTTAGGATACAAGATAAGAGGAGCTCAATTGGAGAAGGTACCTTATATGGTTATAATAGGGGACAAGGAAGTAAACGAGGGTAGGGTTTCGATTAGGGAAAGGAAGGAAGGAGATATAGGTAGCTATACCATAGAGGAGTTTCTGAAAATGTTAGAGGAAAGGAAGAACAGTTTTAAGTAAAGTTGGATTTTTTAAAGTTTACCGTGGATCAACCCTCTGTTTTGAGGTCTTTTTTAAAAGAAAAGCTTGGCCTTTCAGGACGGGCGGTAAAGAGGATTATAGATAGGGGTTGGGTTTATGTTGATAAAGAAAGGATCTTTAAAGCAAATTTTTCCCTTTCATGGGGAAATGTGGTAGAGGTTATTTTTGGGAAACCCAACCTTTCATATGATATTTTGTTTGAAGATGACTATATTCTTGCTGTTTCAAAACCTCCCTTTTTGCAGACAAATGGCTCTCCCGATAGTCTTGAAGCTCTTCTAAATAAGAAAGGGAAAAGGGTTAGGGCTATTCATAGATTAGATTCCGAAACAACGGGAGCCGTTTTGTTTGCGAAGGAGGAAGGTATTTTTGAAAAATTTAAAGAACTTTTTAGGAAGAGACAAATTGTCAAAGTTTACAAGGTAATAGCTGAAGGGAATATAGAAAGAGATTCGTTTAGTGTTAGCTCTCCAGTTTATGGAAGAGATGCTCTTTCCATTTTTAAGGTTTTAAAAAGGAATAAGATAGCTTCACTCTTGGAGGCTCGCATATTAACTGGTAGGAAACATCAAATAAGGGTTCACCTTTCTCAGATCGGTCATCCTGTAGTGGGGGAAAAGTTATATAGGAGAGGCAAGATTAAGGAAGAACTTGTAAGGAAAGTGCCACGTGCCATGATCCATTGTGAAGAGCTATCTTTTGAACACCCTTTTACTAAAGAGTATGTTCGGATTTTGGCTGAGTTACCCGACGACTTTAGGTGGGCTTTAAGTATCCTGTTTTGACTTTACTTATCAATGTTTTCATGATATACTTCAAGTAAAATATGGGGCAAAACGTTAAGAAGGGGCATCTATCTGCCTCTCACCCTGTGGCTGAAAATAGCTAGCTTGCAGGGTACAAGATAAGAGTAAGCTAAAGGGCAGATAGGTGTATCCTATCTGCCCTTTAATAGTTTAAGAACTTCTATGGAGGTGGTAGTTATTAAGGAGTATCGCATTAATGAGGAAATTAGGGCAAGAAAGGTCCGGCTAATCGATGAAGATGGAAAACAAATTGGAATCGTAGATCTCGATGAAGCTCTTAGAATAGCGAACGAGAAACAGTTGGACCTTGTTGAAGTGGCTGCAGAAGCAGATCCACCTGTGTGTAGACTTATGGATTATGGGAAGTATCGTTATGAGCTTAAAAAGAAGATGAAGCAATCGAAAAGTAAACCTAAGGGGGCGGTGGTTAAGGAGATAAGGATGAGGCCTAAAATAGAGGAGCATGATTATAGGTTCAAGCTTAAGAATATAAGGGAATTTCTCCAGGATGGTTATAAAGTTAAGGTTTCCATGATTTTTAGGGGCAGGGAGTTGAGTTATGCGGAGGATGGGAAAGGAATATTGATGAAAATTGTAGAGGAAACAAAAGACCTTGGTAGGCTGGAGTGGGGTCCAAGGGCAGAAGGATGGTCCATAAGTGTTATGCTTTCCCCAAAATAGAGGAGGGATGTAATTATGATGAAAACTCGGAGAAGCATTGCACGTAGATTCAAATTAACTGCTACTGGTAAAGTCAAGTATATGAGAACAGGTAGGAGCCACCTCTTGAGGAAGAAAAGTTCTAAGAGGAAAAGGCATCTTAGAAGGTCTGCCTATTTGAGCGGTAGGGATGCTCTTAATGTTAAGAAAATGCTTCCCTATGCGTAAAAACCGATTGTTTTGTTTGAAAAGGGGTGAAGAATATGAGGGTTAAAAACGCAAGCTCTGGCAAAGGTAGGAGAAAGAAGCTATTTAAGCTTACGAAAGGTTACTATGGGCAGAAGAAGAACGTTTTTAGAAGAGCTCATGAAGCAATGCTTAAGGCTTTAAGTTATTCCTATAGAGACAGAAAAGCAAGGAAGAGAGATTTCAGAAGGTTATGGATAGCTAGGATAAATGCAGCTGCGAGGGAAGAGGGTCTTACGTATAGTCGCTTTATCAATGGGCTTAAGAAGGCTGGTATAGCTATAAATAGGAAGATGTTGGCAGAGTTGGCTGTTCACGACAGAGATTCTTTTTCGGAGCTTGTAAAAGTAGCTAAGGAATCCCTTGGGGTTGCGTAGAGAGGGATCGAGAATGAATTTGGATTACGTAAAAAAAGATTTCCTTAAGGATATTGGGGAGGCCTCAAGCCTCCCCACTCTATATGAGGTTAAAGCTAAGTATGTGGGTAGAAAAGGAGTAATAACTGCCGCTTTTAAGGAATTTAAGAATCTCTCCCCGGAAGAACGAAGGGAGAGGGGAAGACTTTTGAACGAGCTTAAGGAATGGATTGAATGGAAGATAAAGGAAAGGGAGAGGGAAATTTTAGAAGCCGAAGCGCTTAGGAGGGAGCTTGAGGGGTTTGTAGATTTTACTCTTCCGGGAAGACGCGTTAAAATTGGGAGTTTGCACCCTTTAAACAGAGTTTTAAGGGAAATAATAGAAATATTCTCGAACATGGGCTTTTCCTTAGAGGAGGGGCCTGAAATTGAACTTGATTACTATAATTTCGAGGCGTTGAATATTCCTAAGGATCACCCGGCGAGAGATATGCACGATACTTTTTACATAACTGACAATGCTCTTTTGCGAACCCATACATCTCCAGTACAAATAAGGGCGATGAAGAAAAGGAAACCTCCTTTGAGGGTCATATCTGCGGGTAAAGTTTATAGAAGGGATTCTGACCCTACACACTCTCCAATGTTTCACCAGGTTGAAGGGCTTCTTGTTGATGAGGATGTAAAACTTGCAGACCTTAAGGGAGTTTTATCTGAGTTTGCCAATAGAATATTTGGTGGGAAACGGAAAATTAGATTCAGACCGAGTTATTTTCCCTTTACCGAGCCAAGTGTGGAAGTTGATGTTGAGTGTGTGAAATGTGGTGGAAAAGATGAAAGCTGTGTGGTTTGTAAGGGAACGGGATGGCTTGAAATTTTAGGAGCGGGAATGGTCCACCCTGAGGTTTTTAAAGCTGTGGGGTATGATAGCGGGAAGTATGTTGGATTTGCCTTTGGTCTTGGAGTTGAGAGGATAACCATGCTTAAGTATGGTATAGATGACATAAGGTTATTTTTTGAGAACGATCTCCGTTTCTTGCAACAATTTTAGGGGGGAAGCGGAATGAGAATTTCTTTTAAATGGCTTAATGAATTTGTTAATGTGGGGTTATCTCCGGAAGCTTTAGCTGAGCGATTGCTTATGTTGGGCCTTGAGGTCGAGGATATAATATATCTCAATCCCGGATTAGATGGCTTAATATCGGTTACCCTTTCCGAGGTTAGAAAACTTGAGGATGGTATCGTTGTTACTCTTGTTGCAAAGGGGAAATCGTATAAAGCTTTCTACAAGGGAGAAGAAGCTTTAGAAAAGGGTAGGAAGGTTATAATTGCCCCTGCTGGTGTGTCTATACCTTCTAAGGGAGTGGTTAGGAGTTACAGGTTGTCAGGGGAGGAAATTGACGCTTTTCTTCCTTCCGAGAAGGAGCTTGGTATAGGTGAAAAGGAGGGTATTATCTTTTTACCA
>LGFB01000085.1 GCA_001508835.1 bacterium 42_11 | reverse complement strand
TGAATGCTTCACTTGAGAGGGCAGCTTTCTATGGGAGAAAGGTCTTCTTGCTTGGAAGCAAAAGGGGAGTGGCAGAAAGAGCAGCTAAGAATATAGAACTTGCTTTTCCTGGAATAAAGATTGTCGGGATTCATCATGGGTACTTCGATGAGGCTGAAGAGAAAGAGCTGATAGAGAAAATAAGACAGGCCAAACCGGATTATCTTTTTGTAGCCATGGGTGTTCCTAAACAGGAAAAGTGGATCTACAAAAATAGGGATAAGCTCGGGGTTCCTATTATGATGGGTGTTGGGGGAAGCCTTGATGTTTGGGCTGGAGACGTCAAAAGGGCTCCGTTGATATATAGAAAACTATGCTTGGAATGGTTGTATAGGGCTTTAAAAGAGCCATGGAGATGGAAGAAGATCATGAAGCTTTATAAGTTATTTTGGATATTAACTTTAAATTTTTTGAAGGGGAGTGAAAAGCGTGAGACTAAAAAATAGGGTATTTCTGCTTGCGATACTTTCTTTGCTTATTTTGAATTCGGTTTCCTTCCCTCAAGAGACGCCGTCGACAGCTCCTAATGTCACTACTGTTCCCCTTCCACAAAATGCCGTGCCTACGGATCTTTTAGGTAGCATAGTTCAGCTATGGAACATACTGAAAAACTACTATGTGGACCCAGACAAGATTGACCCTGAAAAACTGAAATATGGTGCTTTAAAGGGCTTGGTGGAGGCTTTAGGAGACCCTTATACAAGGTATGAAGATCCGCAGGAGTATAAAGAGGAACAAATTCAATTGGAGGGGAAATATGGTGGACTTGGTATTATTATAACCAAAAAGGACGATAAAATCGTTATAGTTTCTCCTATAGAGGATACGCCAGCTTACAAGTTAGGGTTGAAGGCCGACGATGAAATAGTGAGAATAGAGGATGAACCTACACAGGGCATGAGCCTTTCAAAGGTAGTGAAGCTTCTCAGGGGAGAGCCTGGCACTAAGGTTACTATTTGGGTAAGAAGACCTGGCAAAGATAAACTGCTTAAGTTTACTATAACGAGAGCTCAAATAAACCTTAAGGCGGTTAAAAGCGAGATGTTAGAAAATGGTATTGCTTACATCAGGATTACCTATTTCAATCAGAATACTACAAAGGAACTTGAGTCTGCATTAAAAAGCCTGAGCAAGAAGGGATTTAAAGGAATAATATTAGATTTGAGAAATAACCCTGGAGGTTTGTTGAACGAAGCCGTTTCCGTGGCTAAGATGTTTATAGACAAAGGTGTGATTGTAAGCACGAAGGGGCGTTATCCTTGGCATACAGTAGTTTATGAAGCTGATGGGACTGCTATTCCCTATTGTCCGATGGTAGTTCTCGTAAATAGGGGTAGTGCAAGTGCCTCTGAGATAGTTGCTGGAGCCTTGCAGGATCATAAGAGGGCAAAGCTTGTCGGGGTTAGAACTTTTGGTAAGGGATCCGTTCAGACAGTTATACCTTTTAACGATGGGTCTGCTCTTCATATTACCATTGCCTATTACTATACTCCCAATGGGAGGCTTATTCATGAAAAGGGTCTTACCCCAGACATAGTTGTTAACCAACCGGAAGATTCTAAAAAGGACGTGCAACTTGAGCGAGCTAAAGATATTCTTTTAGAAGAAATTAAAAAATCTTGAGAAAGCTATCGGTGTATTTTATCGTTTTTACTCTTTTTATTGGTATTCTGTGGTTCTTTGACGGGAAAAGACAGCCCATTAGCGTAAAAGGTGGGGTTTCATCTAACTTTAAGAGAATAGTCCTTTCTTTAGATTCCATTAAGATGACTCCCAAAGCTTTTAATTACAGCCTTTCTGCAGGTTTAGGAAAGGGAGCTTCTTTAGCTTTTTTGAGCTTTATTAAAAGGGAGAGGGAGAAAAGGAGCCTTCCCAAGCTCGCTTTGATAATAGATGATTTTGGCTATGACAGCGGTATAGCGAATAAATTTATATCTTTGCCCTATAAGTTGACCCTTTCTGTTCTTCCCTTTTTAAAATGGTCAAGCTTTGTTTCTGAGAAAGCTCACCTTCACGGTAAAGAAGTTTTGTTACATCTTCCTATGCAGGCTTATGGTCATTCGGTTGGTCCCAACGTGATAAGCATCGGTATGAGTTTAAGAGAAATAAGGAGTATAGTAGACAGGTCTCTTTCAAGCGTCAGTCATGCCGTTGGAGTTAATAATCATATGGGGTCTATGGCTACTGCTAATAGGGTTCTTATGAAAAAGGTTATGAAGGTTTTATCTGAGAGGGGTCTTTTCTTCATAGATAGCTATACTACTCCTGATACCGTTGCTTATCATGTAGCATTGGAGATGGGGTTACCTTGTTTTTACAATTCTCTGTTCATTGATAACTATAGTGTAGAGGATAAGGTTGAGGAATATTTGTTAAGGCTCCTTCATATGGCAAAGAAAAGGAGGCTGACCATAGGAATAGGTCATGCCAGGGTGGGAACTCTTAATGTACTGGAAAAGCTTTTACCGGTTATAAGTAAGCAAGTGGAGGTGGTTTTTGCCTCCGAAATAGTTTATCACAGGGGTGAGGTCTTTAAAGATGAGCGTTACAGCCATAGTAGGTATGCAATGGGGAGATGAAGGAAAAGGAAAGGTAGTAGATTTCCTGGTTAAAGATGCTGATGTAGTCTTGAGATATCAGGGGGGAAGTAATGCTGGTCATACGGTGGTACTTAACGGTAAGAAGTATATTTTTCATTTACTTCCTTCGGGTATGCTTTACGCTGACAAGGTATGTATTATAGGTGACGGAGTTGTAGTTGACCTTCCTCTTTTGGTTGAAGAATATAGTGCCTTAAAGAAAGAGGTTAAAGATGTTGGTGATCTTAAGATAAGCGAACTTGCTCACCTGGTTATGCCTTATCACAAGCTAATTGATGAACTTGAAGAGGGAAGAAGGGGAAGCCAAAAGATAGGAACGACCAAACGAGGAATAGGTCCTGCGTATGCTGATAAGGCTGAGAGAACTGGGATTCGCATTGGTGATATTCTAAGGCCTGCGCTCTTCGAGGAGAAGCTAAGAAGGGTTCTTGATAGGAAAAATGAGATAATTGCCAAGATTTACGGTGGCACTCCCTTGAATTTCAAAGAGATAAGGGACCTATATTTGGGATATACGGATTTCCTGAAAGACAAGGTTTGTAATACCGTTTATCTTTTAAGAAGCTTAATTGATGAAGGAAAGAGCATTCTTTTGGAAGGAGCTCAGGGCACCCTCCTTGATATAACTTATGGGACATATCCTTATGTTACTTCTTCTCATCCTATTTCGGGAGGAGCATGTATTGGTGCTGGGATATCTCCCAAGGATATAGATGAAGTAATAGGGGTGCTTAAAGCTTACACTACGAGGGTTGGAATGGGGCCGTTTCCAACGGAGATGGAAGATCCCTTGGGCTCTCTCATAAGAGAAAAGGGAGGAGAATTTGGAGCTACTACTGGAAGACCGAGAAGATGTGGTTGGCTCGACGGTGTTATGATGAGATATTCTGTTAAAATTAACGGGATTGATAGGATAGCTTTGACAAAGCTGGATGTCTTATCGGGTCTTGAGAAAGTAAAGGTATGTGTTGCTTATAAAGTGGGTGGGAAATTGACGGAAGAGTTTACTCCCTTTCTTGACGACGTTTCCCCTGTTTATGAGGAGCTAGATGGCTGGAGTGGGGACATAAGTAAAGCTAAAAGCTTTGATGAGTTGCCTTCGGAGGCTAAAAGGTATATCGAATTTATAGAAGAGATTTCTGGTTGTAAGGTCTTCTTCATAGGTGTTGGTCCTGGAAGGGAGGAAGTTATTCTTCGTTAGCGAAGAATAACTATGATTTTAGTAGATATCGATTTTATGAACGTAGGAGATCTCGATGAAGTTCTTGAAATAGAAAGGGAGTCTTTTAACCTACCGTGGAGTAGGAATTTATTTCTGAGGGAGTTAGATTTTCCTGGAAACGCGTATATAGTCGCTCGCTTAAGGGATAGAGTGGTTGGATATGCGGGCATTAGGTTCTATGGTAGACAGGCACATATTACGACTATAGCTGTTGCTCCTAAATGGCGTGGAAATCGTATAGGAGAGCAGTTGTTATTAGCTCTTATTGAGATAGCGAAAGATAGACAAGCGAAGGAGATCGTCTTAGAGGTTAGACCTTCAAATAGGATTGCCATAGGTTTATATGAAAAATATGGCTTTAGAACCATAGGCGTCATTCCCGGTTACTATATGGATAATGGTGAGGATGCCTTTCTGATGAGGGTGAAGATATAAAATGGTGGGCGCTGCTGGGATCGAACCAGCGGCCTCTTCCGTGTGAGGGAAGCGCTCTCCCGCTGAGCTAAGCGCCCACCTTGCTTTATATTATAACCTATTTTTTCTAAAAAGCAACTGATTTACGTATCTGAATTTATCTTCAGCACCTTTGCTCCCCTAATTTTCCTTTCTTTAATATCTCTTAGAGCTTTATTTGCCTCCTCGAAAGAGTAAACTTCTATCTCGGGCTTTAAAGTTGCCCTTTCAACCATGGATAGAAATTCCTCTATGTCTTTTCTTGTGATGTTTGCCACAGATTTTATCTCTCTTTCGAGCCAAAGGTCTCTTGGATAGTCCATTTCTAAGAGAGCTTTCTTGTCGACATCTTCTTTTCTTATGGCATTTATTACAAGCCTTCCAGATGGTTTAATGTGTTTGAGCGTCCTTATAGGAGGGGACCAAACGGGAGTGGTATCAATTGCTGCGTTCAGCTTTTCAGGCGGTTCCTCTCCAATATCTCCTGCCCAGGAGGCCCCAAGTTTTATTGCAAGTTCTCTTTCACGGGGCGTTCTTGAGAAGACGTATACTTTGCTTTTGGGATAAAGCACCTTTGCAATTTTAAGAACCAGGTGATTTGAGGCTCCAAACCCTATAAGTCCAAGGTTTTCTCCGTCTTCAAGGTTTGTAAGTTTAAGTGACCTATAACCTATCGCTCCTGCGCAAAATAAGGGAGCGATCTCTTCGTAAGATAGGCCTTGTGGGATATGAAATGCAAAGTCTTCCCTTATTTTAAATAATTCGGCATATCCGCCGTGTGCGTCTTTTCCCGTCGCTTTGAATTCTGGGCAGAGATTTTCTAATCCCTTTAAACAAAATTCACATTTCCCGCATGAATAAAATATCCAGCCAGCGCCCGCTCTGTCACCCACTTTGAAGCCTTTAACATTTTTCCCGATTTTTACTACTTCTCCTACGATTTGGTGTCCAGGTATGACGGGTAGAATTGACGGTGTGGCACGTCCTTCTATTTCGTCTATTTCGGTATGGCAGATACCACAGGCTTTAACCTTAATTAATATCTCATTTTCTTCAGGTTCTGGATCTGGGACCTCTATAAGCTTTAAAGGCTCCCGGTTTACGCTTATATTGACTACTTTATGAATGACCCATGCCTTCATTATAGTAGTCCTGGTTATCCAAACTGTATAGAACTATACAGTTTGGATAGCTGGGGTATTTGTATTCCGCCCTTTTAGACTTTCCCAGCCCCAGCAGGCGGTGTTTGGGAAAGCCATGGTTCTTGCTTCAAGAAGCAGAAGCTTGCGCCTTTTAAGTCTCCTCTTTTCCCTCTGCTTGCAAAGTTTGGCATTGGTATAACCTCATAATTGCCATCGCTCTTTTTGTCATATCTCGTTACAGAGGCAGTCGATGAGGTTTAGCATTTTTAGATTATCAAAACAAAATTATAGATTTTTAAAAAATATTTTTAAAGATGATTGACTTTAAGTGTGGTTCATGATATACTGTCTATGCTGTTAGAGAAAAGGGCTCTGCAGTAATCTTAAAGAAAAACTGGAGGAAAAGCAAGATGAAAAAGGGAACAGTTAAGTGGTTTAATGCGACAAAGGGGTATGGGTTTATCACAGCTGATGGTGGAGAAGATGTTTTTGTGCACTATACTGGCATTGAGATGGATGGCTTTAGAAGCCTTGACGAGGGTGACAGAGTGATGTTCGAAGTCACTTCTGGTAAGAAGGGGCCTCAGGCTTCTAAGGTAAAGCGCATATAAGCTGTAAAACATCAAGTTGGTTAAGGAAACGGGGAAAGCCTTAAGGCTTTC
>LGFB01000084.1 GCA_001508835.1 bacterium 42_11 | reverse complement strand
CATCGCAGCATTGAACATAAAGCTTCCACGCCCAGATGCTGCTGTTCTTGAAGGAGTTAAATTAGCTTATCCAGAATGGGTGTTAGGAATTGTAGGAGCAGCTGGTTTTGCAGCTGCAGCATCTACGGCAAGTGCCATCATGCTCACATTAGCTGGACTGCTCTCAAAGAACTTATATGGGCTAATAAAAGAAAATGCTTCAGACAGAGAACTAGTCATAGTAAGCCGAGTAAGTGTCTTGATATTCGGATTAGCAGCAATGTTTTTAGCACTCTTCGCAGGAGGAAGATTGGTAGCGCTACTCCTCCTTGCGTATGCGGGCATGACTCAGATGTTCCCTGGTGCCTTCTTAGGATTATTCTTCAGGAAATTCAACAAATTAGCTATCAGCTCTGGCATGATTGCCGGTCTTATTACCATAACTTATCTGAAGTTCTTCGGACCCGGAGACTACCTTGGAATCCACTTTGGATTATGGGGATTAGCTGTCAATCTAATAGTGGTCCTAATAGTTTCAGCCTTAACCAAAGAAGATGAAAACTTTGACTCATTCCTCGAGGGTATCAATTCAGTAAAACTATAAAATCTATTGCAAAAGAAGATTGAAATAAAAGCTCCTGGTGTCTGATGATATAATAGGCACCAGGAGCTTCTGTTTCTTTCAAACACGCTTTTAAGGGGAGGCTAAAGAAGTGAATTATGGAAAGATAGACATTGAGATTATAGAAAAACTTATAGAAATCTGCGGAGAGGGAGACGTAATTTATAAAGACGAAGAAAAACTCGAAAACTATGCCTGCGATGAATCTGGAAAAATATTTTGCAACCCCCCTGAAGTAGTAGTTAAACCCGAAAACACAGGTGAAGTTTCTAAAATAATGAAGCTTGCGAACGTATACCACATACCTGTAACCCCACGTGGAGCTGGAAGCGGACTCGCAGGAGCAGCTATACCCTTGTATGGAGGCATAGTAATATCTATGGAAAAAATGAACAGGATACTCGAGATAGACAAAACAAACAGAGTAGCTGTTGTTGAACCAGGAGTCATAACAAACGATTTATGTAGAAAAGTGGAGGAAGAAGGATTATATTATGCGGGATACCCCATGAGTGTCGGTTTAAGCTCTATAGGAGGAAATGTGGCAACGAACGCCGGAGGAAGCAAAGTGATTAAATACGGAAGTACTAGAAAACACGTGCTCGGAGCCGAAGTAGTCCTTCCCACAGGAGAGGTGTTAAATCTGGGAGGAAAAAGAAGAAAGGAAACATGGGGATACGACTTACTCGACCTACTAATAGGTTCGGAAGGAACCCTTTGCATCTTCACTAAACTTATATTGAATTTGCTTCCTCTACCTAAGGGAACGGTAGATCTCCTGGTACCCTTTAGAAACATCGAAGAGGCCATAGAAGCGGTAAAAGCCTTATTTTTAGAAGCAAAAGTCTTGCCAACAGCTATTGAATTCATGGACAAAACATCAGTAGACATTGCAAGTCAATTCTTAAATTTTTCTTTACCCCTCCAAGGAAACGCCCAAGCATTTTTAATAATCCAAATTGAAGAAAGGTCAAAAAAGGAACTTGAAGAAGCTTATGAAAAAGTGGGAAAAAGCTGTCTTAAAAACAAAGCACTAGATGTTTTCGTTGCAGATAATAAGACTAACTCGGAAAAAATTTGGAGAATCAGGAGAGAACTTACAGAGGCCCTGAGAAACAAAGACCCATTCGTTTCCCTAAGCGGAGATATTATCGTTCCCGTATCGGAAATACCCATTATGTTAAAAAAGATTAAGGAAGTAGAGAAGAAATACAGCGTTAAAACAGCTACGATAGGACACATGGGGGATGGCAACCTTCACCCTGCCTTATTCAAACCCAAAGATGTCTCCCCCGAAGATTGGATTTCCCTTTCTGAAAAGATAGTAGAAGAGCTAATAGAAGAAGCTATAAAACTCGGAGGATCTGGAAGTGGAGAACACGGGGTAGGCCTTTTAAAAAGGAAAACCTTTCTTAAAACTAAGCCCTCAACGGAGATTAGAATAATGAGGGAAATAAAACGGATATTTGACCCCAATATGATACTTAACCCTGGAAAGGTAATATAATATATACTTGAGGTGATCATGTGTGTTAGAATATCCCAAAAGGTATGATGTCATAGTCATTGGAGGAGGACACGCAGGCTGTGAAGCCGCACTGGCAGCCGCAAGAATGGGCTGTCAGACGCTGCTTTTAACTCTCTACTTAGACAGTATAGGCCTTATGGCGTGCAACCCATCTATAGGAGGCCCTGGCAAAGGCCACCTAGTTAGAGAGATAGATGCCCTTGGAGGAGAAATGGGTAGAAACATCGACGAAACAATGATTCACATAAGAATTCTAAATGAAAGTAAAGGACCAGCTGTTCAAGCCTACAGGGCTCAGGCAGACAAGAGAGAATACCACCTTAGAATGAAAAGGGTTCTTGAAAACCAGAAAAACTTGGATGTAAAACAGGGAATGGTAGAAGAGATTTTGGTAGAAAATGGGAAAGTAATAGGAGTAGGATTAAGAGAAGGATGGGTATTTAGAGGTAAATGCGTGATAGTAGCTACCGGAGTTTACCTCAGGGGATTAGTTCATATAGGGTTAACCCACTTCGAAAGTGGACCACTTGGAGAAACGGCCGCATGGAAACTTTCAGAATCTCTTAAAAAAATAGGGCTTAAACTTGGGAGACTAAAAACAGGAACCTGTGCACGAATAGATGGGAAGACGATCGACTTCTCAAGCCTTGTCCCACAACCATCAGCAGATGAACCACTTTCCTTTTCTTTCAGATCAGAAAAAAAGCTCTGCAGAGGATACTTCTGCTGGATGACCAGAACTAACGAAAAAACCCATGAAATAATAAGAAGCTCTCTTGACAGGTCTCCTCTCTTTACGGGAGTTATAGAAGGAAGAGGACCAAGATACTGTCCCTCTATAGAAGATAAAGTAGTAAGATTTCCAGATAGAAGTTCCCACACCGTATTTTTAGAGCCCGAGGGCAAACGAACATTAGAATTTTATCTCCAAAACTTTTCCACCAGTTTACCAGTAGACGTTCAAATAAAGATGGTAAGATCGCTACCCGGGCTAGAAAAGGCGGAAATTATGAGACCCGGGTACGCCATAGAATATGATTTCGTGTTTCCAACCCAGCTTAAACCTTCTCTTGAAACCAAAGAGATAGAAGGACTATTTATGGCAGGGCAAATAAACGGAACATCGGGATACGAAGAGGCAGCAGCTCAAGGCCTTATAGCAGGTATAAACGCCGCTTTAAAGCTGAGAGGAGAAGAACCCCTCATACTAAGCAGGGCAGAAGCATATATAGGAGTTCTAATAGACGATCTTGTAACCAAGGGAACAGAAGAACCTTATAGAATATTAACATCAAGAGCGGAGTATAGACTCCTTTTAAGGCAAGATAACGCCGACTTTAGACTAACCCCCTATGGATACAAGGTAGGATTGATAAGAAAAGATGAGTACGAAAGGTTTCTTCTAAAAAGGAAAAGAGTTGAAGAGGAGATAAGAAGATTAAACGCAGTCCGAGTCCCTCCCAGCGATAAGGTAAACGAAATTCTTAGGTCGATAGGAAGCTCTCCTATAGAGCAACCCGTTACGTTAGCTCAACTTCTAAAAAGACCAGAAGTAACAATAGAAAAGATCATGGAAATAGATCCTTCTTGTAACAACAATCTAAACCCTGAAGAAAGAAAGCAAGTGGAAATTGAAATAAAATATGAAGGATATATAAAAAGAGAACTTTCCTTAGTGGAATACTTTAAGAAGATGGAAAACAAAAAGATCCCACCTGATATAGACTACGATGCAATTCCCGGTTTGTCAAACGAGGGAAGAGAAAAGCTGAAGAAGATAAAACCCATTTCGTTAGGACAAGCATCAAGAATTTCAGGGGTAAGCCCTGCAGATATATCTTTGTTAAGCATCTACCTTTCTACGAGAGGACAAAGCTCTTCGTGAGTTAAACCAAGCTTGAGCTTTTTACCTTGCCATGTATCTTCGCTTATTAATCTTTCTTCTATCCTCTTTAAAACCTTTGTCTTATCAAGAATCCAATCAGGCGCAAGAAGGTTCTCTTTAGCAGTCTCACCCGTTAACCTATGAACTACCACATCAGGAGATAAATGCTCCAAAAAGGCAACACATAAATCCACATACTCATCAAGCATAAGAGGTTTATATTCCTCTTCGTTAACCATCTCCTCCAAAGGAGTTCCCTTAACCACATAAAGTGGATGAACTTTTACTCCATCTACCCTTAAGGCGGATAGAATTCTCGCCATTTCGATGGCATCTTCTTTCCCTTCGCCCGGCAAGCCAAGTATGACATGCGCACAAACTTTTATCCCCCATTTTTTACTTCTTATCACCGCATCTATAAATTCTGCAAGCGTGTGCCCCCTGTTTATAAGCTTCAAAGTCTTATGGTTTATGCTTTGCAAACCAAGCTCCAACCATAGCTCTTCTACCCTTCCCTTAAAGGAAGCATACATCTCTGGAAAAGGATCGGGAACGCAATCGGGCCGTGTTCCTACAGACAACCCTACTACTTTAAAAAGCTTTGAAGCTTCTTTTAATCCCTCCTCAAATATATTTATACACTTTTGAAGGGGAGCATACGTATTTGTGAATGCCTGAAAGTAAAGCATAAACAGATCAGTCCCATAGCGTTTGCTTAAAAACATATAAGCCCTTTCCATCTGTTCCTTGAGGCTTAAAATCCCATATTCCCCTCGACCGCTACCCTTCTCATCGCAAAATATACACCCTCCGCGACTTAAGCGACCATCTCTGTTGGGACAATAAAAGCCAGCATCTAATGTAACTTTTTGAACTCTTTTTCCAAATTTTTCTCTAAAATATTCGTTGAGGGAATTATATCTCCTCTTCACGAACGGGTTCCCAATTCTTAGATTCAAGAGCACAATTAACAGAAAGCCTTATCCCTAAAACACGCTGAAAAACCTTCTCGATAAACTTCTTCACCTTTGGATCCTCAACATATTCTATAAAGCTAATGTCGAGTCCTCTAAAAAAAATCCTAACAGATGCATCCTCAAAAGAAACCCTTGTAGCTTCCGCTCCTCTGAAATAGGCAAAAACTATCTTATCCTCCCTGTTAAACTCCTCTAATACCTCAAGCCATTTTTTCTTTATCTCCTCAAGAAGCTCCTCTTCGCTGTACATAACTCTCTCTCTTAATTCGCTTTCTTTGCGCCTTATATCGCTTAAAATCTCGCCTTTCCAAGCCTCCTCCTGAACCTCCTTTCCAAGTTCTTCCATCAAGTTTGCACCTCCTCTCCGAAGATAAAAATAAAAGGTGGAGCGGATAACGGGACTCGAACCCGCGACCCTCGGCTTGGGAAGCCGATGCTCTACCCACTGAGCTATATCCGCACCACCATCATCGATTATACCAACCAGGAAGGAAAAAATCAAGTTAAGCAGATAAACTTAGCCTTGAGCCTCAAAAACTTCTCCCGGTGGAACATAAGATACGCGTTCTCCATCTTTAGTATAAGTCTCTTTTTCCGCAGGAGGTTGAGCCTCTCGCTGATGAGCTACCCTTAAAACCAATTTATTATTTTCTTCAATGCCGTTCTTACTAACCTGATTAACAGGTTGGTTCTCACTTTTGTAAATCTGATTAACCCTATTCCAAAGGTAAAACCTACCTGTTTCTATGCGCATATCCCTCCACCCTCCTTTTCTCTTATTATAACACTGGACATATATAAGAGATAAGACACCCATTTCATTTTTTAAATTGCATATTGACTTCACATAGCAAAATTGCTATCATACGTGAAGAAATTTGATACATCAGGAGTGATGGAAATTGAAAAGAAAGAAAACACTCGGAGACAAAATTTACGAAAAATTAAAGGAAGAAATAATCTCGCGCAAGAGAAAGGTTGGAGAAAAGCTGGTAGAGAGAGAGCTCGCTCAGATATTCAAGGTAAGTATAACCCCTGTACGTGATGCTCTCAAAAAGCTCGAGGATGAAGGATTAGTGATCAAAAGGGGAAAGCTCAGAACGGTAAGAGGAGTAAATACCAAGGAGCTCGAAGACCACTATGAAGTCCGAATCCTTCTTGAACC
>LGFB01000083.1 GCA_001508835.1 bacterium 42_11 | reverse complement strand
AGCCTGCGGCGCGGGTTCCCTCCGGGGGTGGTCGGCGTATAGCCGATTTTCTCTTTGGACGAGAGTTTAAGGGGCGGGGCCCCGCCGAAAAGGCAAAAGGGGCCCCGCCCCTTTTATTTTTACTTTCTATAATTCTTGGGAGGGATAGGAATGAGGTATGTAATTAGTGTTTGGACGGAAGATAATCCGGGAGTTTTGTGTAGGATTGCAGGCTTAATTTTTAGAAGAGGATATAACGTTGAGAGTTTAAGCGTTGGGAGGATAAATGGGTCTGGCATTTCCAGATTCACCATAGTTTTCGAAGGTGACGAAGGGGTGCTTAAGCAGGTTACTTCCCAACTTAAGAAACTGGTGGAGGTTATAGCCGTTGAGGAGCTCACGAACGGCGGATTTGTTGAAAGAGAACTTTCTTTAATCAAGGTCGAATCTAAGGCTGGAGAAAGACCCGAGGTTTTTCAGCTTGCAGATGTTTTTAGGGCACATGTAATAGATGTAGGCGAAGAAGGAATAGTAGTGGAGGTTACCGGTGATAAAGATAAGATTAACGCATGTATCAATGCTTTTAAGCCGTATGGGATTAAAGAGCTTGCTTGTAGCGGTAGCGTTGCTATGAAGAGGGTTGGCTTTAATGGAGGGCGGAAGTGATGAATGGAAGAAAGATGACAGGTGCAGAGGCAGTTTTAAGATGTTTAGAGCTTGAGGGTGTTGAAGTTGCTTTTGGCATCCCTGGTGGTGCTATAATGCCCTTTTATGATGAGCTTTATAAGCACAAGAGTTTTAAGCATATCCTTGTTAGACACGAACAATCCGCAGCTCATGCTGCCGATGGTTACGCTCGTGTAAGTGGGAAAGTAGGGGTTTGTATAGCAACTTCTGGTCCGGGAAGCACTAACCTTGTTACTGGAATAGCGACGGCTTACATGGATTCTGTTCCGCTTGTTGCCATAGTTGGTCAAGTTGCCACAACTTTTATGGGTAAAGATGCGTTTCAAGAAGTTGACATAGTGGGTATCACGTTGCCTATAGTTAAGCATAGTTTTAAAGTAAGAAAGTTTGAGGATATATATCGTGCAGTTCGCGGAGCTTTTTACATAGCAAAAACTGGTAGACCTGGTCCGGTTCTTATTGAGTTGCCTTCAGATGTTCAGCGTCAAGAGGGTATTTTTGAAGAAAAGGAAGTTTATTTTAAAGGCTATAACCCTGATGGTTCTTTGGATTTAGATGGCTTAACGCAGGCTGTGAAGTTAATTTTTGAAAGTGAAAGGCCTGTTATTATAGCAGGCGGGGGCGTAATTTTATCCAATGCTTATGAGGAGTTATTGAGCTTGGCTGAAAAGCTTGAAATACCTGTAGCAACCACTTTAATGGGCAAGGGCGCTTTCCCCGAAGATCACAGGCTTTCTTTAGGTATGGTGGGAATGCATGGCACGCCGGCTGGAAATAAAGCCGTATGTGATGCGGATCTTATCATTGCCGTTGGTGTCAGGTTTAGCGATAGAACCATAGGGAGGCCTGATAAGTTTTCCAATTCAGCCAAAATAATTCATATAGATTATGACTCCTCAGAAATAGGGAAAAATATTAACCCTCACGTTTATCTTGCAGGGGATGCCAAGGCTATTTTAGAAAGGCTCTTGGAATCTTTTGACGGTAAGTTTGATTCCTCTAAAAGAAAGGATTGGCTTGAAAAGGTGGAGGAGTGGAAGAAAGAGCTTAACTTAAATCTTGAATATGCAGGGCAGGTGAGACCTCAGCACGTTTTAAGGGCTCTCATGGAAGTTACAAAGGGGGATGCGCTTGTCACAACTGAAGTGGGTCAAAATCAGATGTGGGCAGCCCTTTATTGCAAAGTTAACAAACCTCGCCGGTTCTTAACCTCCGGTGGGCTCGGGACCATGGGATATGGTCTTCCCGCTGCAATGGGTGCCTCAGTAGCTTACGGTTTGGATAAACCCGTATTTTGTATAGCTGGAGATGGGAGCTTTATGATGTCGGTTCAAGAGCTTGATACATGTGCTCGTTATAACTTGCCTGTAAAGGTTTTACTTCTTAATAACAGAGCTTTAGGCATGGTTAGACAATGGCAAGAGCTTTTCTTCGGGAAGCGATACTCAGAAACCATTTACTCAAGGGAACCTGATTACGATGTTCTGGCTAAATCCTTGGGGGCTCAAGGATGGACAGTTTCGGAGGCTTCGGAAGTTAAGAGTGCCATAGAAAGAGCGATAGAAACTCCGGGACCTGTGGTTATTAACTTTCTTATTCCTCAGGAAGAAAAGGTTTTACCCATGATGGTTCCTGGTGGCACTCTTAAAGATATTATAACCGAGGAAAGTCTGGAAAGGAGGTAATTCATATGGCAGAAGTTTTATACGACAAGGATGCAGACCTTTCCTTATTGAAAGGGAAAAAGGTAGCTATTTTGGGCTACGGTAGCCAAGGGCATGCACATGCTCAGAATCTAAGAGATAGCGGAGTTGATGTAGTTGTAGGTCTTTATGAAGGTAGCAGGTCTTGGGAGGTTGCAGAAGCAGATGGCTTTGAGGTTAGGAAAGTAGACGAAGCTGTCAAAATGGCGGATATCGTTATGTTCCTTATTCCAGATCACGTTCAGGCGGAGGTCTATAAAACCTATGTGAAAGACAATTTGAGGCCTGGTGTAGCTTTGGGGTTTTCCCATGGCTTTACTATTCACTATCATCAAATTGAGCCCCCTAAAAACGTAGATGTCTTTATGGTGGCTCCCAAAGGTCCCGGTCATTTAGTTAGAAGGATGTATAAGGAAGGGAAAGGAGTTCCGGCTCTATTGGCTGTACATCAGGATGCGACAGGTCAGGCCAAACAGATTGGTTTGGCGTATGCAAGCGCTATAGGTGCAGGACGTGCGGGACTTATCCTTACTACGTTTGCAGAAGAAACGGAGACAGATCTTTTTGGTGAACAAGCTGTTTTGTGTGGTGGTGTCACGGAGCTTATTAAGGCTGGTTTTGAAATTCTTGTTGAAGCAGGATATCAACCAGAGATAGCCTATTTTGAGTGTTTGAATGAGCTTAAGCTCATAGTTGATCTCATGTATGAAGGTGGGCTTTCTTGGATGAGATATTCTGTTAGCGATACTGCAAAGTATGGAGATATGATTGCAGGTAGCTACCTTATAAACGAGGATGTTAGGAATCGTATGAGAGAGCTTCTTAAACGGGTTAAGGATGGCTCTTTTGCGAAAGATTGGATTCTTGAAAATCAATGTGGCAGACCGCGCTTTAAAGCGTGGCTTGCTAAGGAGAGGGAGCACTTGATAGAAAAGGTGGGCGCAAAACTCAGGGAGATGATGCCCTGGCTTGAAAATAAAAAACCGCCAGTATAGGGGGGTTAAGGAATGGGTGATGATGGGGTTATTATTTTTGATACCACTTTAAGAGATGGAGAACAGGCAGCGGGCATTAATCTTAATATGGCGGAGAAGCTTCAGATTGCTCATCAGTTAGCGCGTTTGAATGTGGATGTTATAGAGGCAGGGTTTCCTGCTGCTTCCGAGGGAGATTTTGAATCGGTTAAAAGGATAGCTCAGGAAGTTAAAGGGCCTGTTATAGCGGGTTTGGCTCGGGCTAAAAAGGCTGACATAAAAGCAGCTTATGAGGCGGTTAAGTACTCTGAGAGACCGCGGATTCATACTTTTATAGCTACAAGTGATATTCATATGCAATACAAGCTCAAAATGACGCGAGAGGAAGTACTTGAAGCGGTCAAGGAAGCGGTCACCTACGCTAAAAGCTTGGTTGACGATGTGGAATTTTCGGCTGAGGATGCGAGTCGGTCAGATTTGGACTTTCTTGTTCAGGTATTTAAGGTAGCTTTGGATTGTGGTGCTACGACATTGAATATTCCGGATACCGTTGGTTATGCATATCCCAGAGAATTTGGGGAGTTTGTTAGGTCCATAATAGAAAGGGTAGATGGCGGGAAAGTTGCTATATGGTCAGTCCATTGCCATAATGACCTTGGGCTTGCTGTGGCTAATTCTCTTGCAGCTGTGGAAGCTGGAGCTCGTCAGGTTGAATGCACCATAAACGGTCTTGGTGAAAGAGCTGGTAATGCTGCCTTAGAAGAAATAGTGATGGCATTAAAGACGCGGAAAGATGTATTTGGTTTGGATACGAAGATTGAGACTAAGAGGCTTTATGAAACAAGTAGGCTTGTTTCTAGGCTTACAGGTGTGGTTGTTCCTCCCAACAAGGCTATAGTAGGTGCGAATGCTTTTGCTCACGAATCGGGCATCCATCAGCATGGTGTCCTTTGTAATAGAGCTACTTATGAGATAATGCGGCCTGAGGATGTAGGTTTTCCAGGAACTCGCCTTTATTTGGGTAAGCATTCTGGAAGACATGCTTTCAAAATGCGTCTTGAGGAAATGGGTTTTTATTTGGATGATGAATCCTTCGAAAAAGCCTTTAAGCTCTTTAAAGAGCTTTGTGACAGAAAGGAAATAGTTACCGATGGTGACATAGAGGCTTTTATTGCCGATGAGATAATTGCTGTTTCTCCGTCTAAAAGATTCGAACTTAAAAGTTTCTCTGTAACCGTGGAAAACGGGGGCAGAGCTACTGCTACAGTTACTCTACTTGAAAATGGAGTAGAAAAAACCGATGCTGCAGTTGGTAATGGTCCGGTTGATGCTTCCTATAAAGCTATAAAGAGGATAGTGAACGTGAATCCGATATTAAAGAGTTACAGAATTGACGCTACAAGTGAACGTTCCGATGCCCTTGGAGAGGCAGTTATAACCTTACAGTATGATAGTTTTACGGTAGTGGGTAGAGGTACAAGCACGGATGTTATAGAAGCGAGTATTAAGGCGTATGTTAACGCCTTAAACAGACTCTTTGCCGCCGCCTCGCTCAAGGGAGTGGAGCTTAGCTAAGCGCCAGGTTCCCCCCGTAGCCTCTCCCCCTACGGGGGGAACTCCACTCCTAATTAAGCGTATAGCCAGCATTTAACTTTCCTGTTTGTAAGTATCGATAGGGGAGGCCTTTTATGAAGGCAAATCCTTTCCCTTGAGGGGCAGATTTGGTAGAACTTACAACCCGTTGAGTATATAAAAAGATTCTCTTGAGGTTTTATCTCTCCTTTGAGGAAAAGTTTCGTGTATGGGTGTAGAGGCTCTTTAAAGATATTTTGACCTATTTCTATTATCTCACCGTAGTACATTATTGCTGTTCTTTCACTTATAACTTTTGCAAGTTCAATATCGTGCGTTATGAACATTAAGGTTAAATGTCTCTCCCTTTTTAACTTTAGAAGGAAGTTTATTATCAAGGCTTGAGTGGAAGCATCTAACATAGAGGTAGGCTCGTCGCATACCAATAGTCTTGGGTTTGAAATCACTGCTCGTAGTAAGGCAATCCTTTGCAACTCTCCGCCGCTTACCTCGTGAGGATAACGATTTAGAATGTCCATGTTTAGGTTGACTTTTTCTAATAGACCGAAGAGGAAATCTTCTTCGAGCTTAATTTTTTTGATTTTAGCCGGTTCAAGCAAACTCCGTTGGATTTTCCACCTTGGATCGAAGGCCTTTTCTGGGTGTTGTGATAGAAGACTTATATTCCCGATTAAACCTTTATCGAGAAACAGAACCTCTCCATAGGTGGGTTTGATTATTTTTAGGAGAAGCTTAACAAGGGTAGTTTTTCCACTACCGCTTTCTCCCAAGATGGTGAGTGTTTCTCCTTGAAAGAGGCTAATATTTACTCTTTCTACTGCAATCCTTTTATTCATTGATAATATTCCCTTTTTAAAAATTTTGGTTACGTTTATTCCTCTAACTATCTCTTGCATACAACCAGCACTTTACTTCGCGGTATTCGTCTACCGAGATTACAGGAGGTTCCAGCTTGTCGCATACCTCCAAGCGATAATCGCATCTTGGGTGGAACTTACAGCCCTTGGGAGGAAACATATAACTAGGGGTCACTCCTCTTATGGGTTTTAAACCGTGTGAAGGTAGGGATTCCATTAGGCCCTTGGAGTAAGGATGGAGTTGTAGGTTAAAGAACGAGGTTACATCAGATTTTTCCACAATTTCCCCGAAGTACATCACAGCGACCTTGTCAGCTATTTTTTCAGCAAAAGATAGATCATGGGTTATAACTAGCATGGCGCACTCTTTTTTTATTTTTCCGAAGAGGTTTCCA
>LGFB01000082.1 GCA_001508835.1 bacterium 42_11 | reverse complement strand
AAGTCCTCAAAGCACTGCCATAGGACATTGTTAAGGATATCTGTCTTTAGTTCTTCCTGTGTTTTATTCTTATCATGCTGTACCGATATCACAATAGTCTTTATTCGCACTGGAGTGTCTCCTTCATATTCCACCGTCACCTGCGCTTTACCATCTGGGTGGATACCTTTTATCAGTTTCCCTTTTCGGCAATCATCCAGTCTCTTTACAATCCTGTGAGATAGTACAAGGGGTAGGGGAAGCATTTCTCCTGTTTCCTTTGTAGCATAGCCATACACAGTTCCTTGGTCTCCAGCACCTATCGAACCATACTGTTCGTTTATCCCATTTCTTACTTCCAGTGCAGTATCCACGCCAGTTGCAATATCTACACTTTGTTTGTGTACAAATACATAAATCAAGAATTTAAGAGGGTTGTATCCAATCTCTTTAAGGACATTCCTAACAATGTATCGGATGTCTATTTTCTCGCTGCAGGAGATTTCGCCCGCCACGATAATTTTCCCTTTGGTTGCCATTACCTCACAAGCGACACGTGATGCTTTGTCTTTACGTAAACATGCTTCTAAAATGCTATCTGCTATGATGTCGCATAGTTTATCAGGATGTCCAGCACATACACTTTCAGCTGTTAAATATCTTTTACTCATTATATATCTCCTCATCTTTATTTTCCTCTGCGGGCAGTCAACAGTCGTTCCATCACATCATCCTGTGGATTTGCACCGGAATACTCTGTCGCACAGTTTTCACGAACGATCTGATATATTTCCATCCAGAGCCTGTTTGTCTGGCTCATAAAGTTCTGACTCATAGCTACATAAGGACTTTGAATAGCATTGCCGGTAGTTGGGTGCTTGGCAAGAAAACCAAACTCGGTTACCGCTTCCTCACACTGTATCCATCTGGCTGCACTCATGGCATATCGTTCTAGAAGCTGTGGAAGCACCAAATGGGCACAGCCTCGCTCCTCAAGCCATTTCCAAGTAATTTCATAAATCTCACTGGCTACTAGGGTTTTCCCGTCCTTTTGCACTGCTGAGAGCATGGCCCTTGGCTTTGGCATTTCCTGCCCCTTTAAGTCAGCGGTATTTTTGAAGTCGATGATTTCTAGCTTTCTCTTGCCGGGATTTCCCTCAGCAATTTTATCTATAAGTGCTTTCTTTTTCTGACCAGATCCAATACGAGCACCACCTCGATTTGTACCATCTTTGGCCATTAACTCACCTCTTTTCTTATTAGGGGTTATTACCCCGTTTGAAACTGCGACTTTTTGCACGAAGCCCCACGCCCGTTGTCCGCTTAAAAAGCTGTAGAGATTTGACTCCCCCCTACCGGGATGGCCAACGGTCTCCATCTCTTGCTGTGATGGCAGAGTGGCAAGGAGTACAAAGAGCCATTAAGTTGCTTTCATCGTGTGTCCCACCTCGTGCCAAGGGAAGGATATGATGCACTTCAGCTGCTGGTGTCAGCTTTCCTTGTCTTTTGCACTCTTCACATAGGGGATGAGCTGTAATGTAACGGTCACGTATTCTTTTCCACGCACGACCGTAACGTTTCCTCGTCTCAGGATCTCGTTGATATTTTTCATAACGAGAAGCTTCCTTTTTGGCATGCTCCGGACAAAAACGTCCATCTGTCAGTTCCGGACAACCAGGAGAAGAACATGGTCGTTTTGGTTTCTTTGGCATTTCGTACCTCCTTTGGACATGCAAAAAGCCCCCGCGGTATTTCCACGAAGGCTCTCTACAATTTTTCACAATACCATTGTATTATGGATTTCTAATAAAATCGTCCATGATATTACTCATTACTTTCCATAGAGTAGTAGTGCTAGATGCTGAAGCGCTCGATTCTTTTTGTTGTATGCAGAAGAACGTTCAATATTGAAGTGATCACAAATGTTATACACTGCATCAATCTGCTTTTGTTCATCATCCAAATAAAACTCCTTTAACACATACTGCTCATCTTCTGTTAAAGCATCCCACGCCGGTTGAAACCAGTCCATGTATTCCAGTGCTTGACGATAACGTTCTTTCAATACATCAATTTCATTGATGCAGGCAATGAGCCTTTTCTCTCCAGCTTTTGGATCATGGGTCGATGGCATGCCATTTAGAACTGGAGAAGCTGGGGAACTCATTTCTTCGTTGAGGGTTGCAATGTCCTCATCAGTATGTTCTATGATGTACTTCATACTGCTGTAATCTTTTAGGGCGTTAATTGCCGCTGCTCTTTTATCTAAATATTGCCAGACAATGTTCATTTTATCAGACCTCCTTTAGTGTGGCTTTAACCGCATCTATCAGTGCGGATTGAGTATTGTTTTTATCATTTAGGGCTTTCATTACACGTTCATCAATGGTGCCTTTGGAAATCAGGTGATGGATCACTACCGTTTCTTTTTGTCCTTGCCGCCAAAGACGGGCGTTGGTTTGCTGATAAAGCTCTAGGCTCCAAGTTAGACCAAACCATACAAGAGTTGAACCTCCAGCTTGCAAGTTCAGTCCATGTCCTGCTGATGCTGGATGGATAGCTGCAATAGAGATTTCTCCATCATTCCACCTCTTAATAGAATCGCTAGTGGATAACACCTCAACCTCAAAGCGCTTTTGTATTCGTGACAAATCATGCTTAAACCAATAAGCAATTAGAACTGGCTTGCCATTAGCAGCTTCGATTAAGTCTTCCAGTGCATCCAGCTTACGGTCATGTATATGAAGTACTGTACCTTGATCATCATAGACTGCTCCGTTGGCCATTTGCAGTAGTTTTCCCGAAAGAGCTGCTGCATTGGCTGCAGTAATTTCCTCACCTTTAACCGTTGTAATTAAATCACGCTTCATAATGTCAAGGTTTTTCATTTCTTTTTCAGAAAGCTTTACATCTACTTCGTTTATAACCAGCTCCGGCAGCTTCAGGTAGTCTGTCCCTTTCATGCTAATAGTGATGTCAGATATTAGCCTATAAATTGCTTCTTCTGCTCCCGGTTTTGGCTTGTAGGAGAAGATCACTTGTTGATTACGTTTATCTGGTACAAAGTAATCCTCTCGATATCTGCCAATAAACCTGCCTAATCGCTGCCCCATATCTAATAAGCGATACTGTGCCCACAAATCCATCAATCCATTGGAGGATGGGGTTCCAGTAAGTCCTACTATCCTATTTACCTTTGGCCTAACTTTCATTAAACTTTTAAATCTCTTGGCTTGATGAGATTTAAAAGAGGACAGCTCATCAATTACCACCATATCAAAATCAAAGGGAATTCCACTTCTTGAAATTAGCCATTCCACATTTTCTCGATTGATAATGTAGACTTGAGCTCTTTTCATAAGGGCTGTTTTTCTCTGAACCTCCGAACCAACTGCTACGGTGTATTTAAGCCCCTTTAGGTGATCCCACTTTTCAATCTCTGCAGGCCATGTATCTCTGGCAACTCTTAGCGGTGCAATAACCAGAACCTTACGAACAAGAAAACTGTCCAGTGTTAAATCAAAGATGGCAGTTAAAGTTATGACACTCTTACCTAATCCCATATCTAAGAGCACTGCTGCTATAGGATGATTGAGGATATACTCAGTGGCATAAACCTGATACTCATGAGGCTTGTATTTCATGAAGTATCCCTCCAATCTGATCTATATGATCCAGGCAGAACACCAAAAAACCAAGTGCTTCTAACTGTCTTTTTCGCTTTTCCTGTAGAGGCCTTAAGGTTTTACCTGGTGCTTTTACCTCTACAAAAGCAACTTTTCTATTAGGTAATAGAATCAATCTGTCTGGCATTCCATCAAAACCTGGTGATACAATCTTAAGTGCAATGCCGCCTATATCTTTTACTGATTTTATTAGTTGCTGTTCAATCAATTTCTCTCTCATAAATCCTCCATGTTCCCTAAATCCAAAAAGTCTCTATACGCGCGTATATACGCGTTTGTAGGTAATTTCTTCTTTTTGTCTTTAGGATTATTTTTAATAATAATTATTGGAACAATGGAACAGAGGTTATAAAGTAGCCTACTTTACAAGGGGCTGCCGCCTGTTCCGATGAGGTGTACCAAATGACCATTTTTGTTTCACCGGAACAGGTAAAATTTGTTCCAGAGAAAAAATTGTTCCATGTGTTCCAAACTAAATTATTCTTTGGGAACATAAACCCATTGTGGTCCATAAAGCGGGATTCGTTCTTTTTTCACGAGACCTGTCCAGCCTCCGATACTTGCCATAATCGCCGATATTTCATTACCATCCACCCTTCGCAGGTTGGCTCGATCCTTTCCAAAGCACTCACACCAAATTTCCATATTAGAAACCGATTTTCGTTTCCAAACACCAACCCTCTTGCTTTCACCAAACTCAGTTCCATTGATATAGGCTCGGCGTTCATATAAATCCATGGTGTCCCAATCTTCAGGTAAAAGCATGTCAAGGTACTCTCGTACTAAACCTTCACGCTCATCGGATTCCATGGCTTCCCGCTGTTCTTCTTTTGCAAGCTTCTCAAGACTGGCATCAAGGTACAATTTTTCTCCAGCTTTCACAAAGGTAAGAGTTTCAGCCCATATCTGCAGAATTTCATCCTGCTCTAACTGCCATGACTTTTTTGTACCATTTCCCGGAGTCTTTACCGGCCAGAAACGACGGTTTCCTGTGGTATCCCGCAAATAGCCTTTTTCAGCATTAGTGGTACCAAAAAAGACACATTGTCTTAAGTGAGGAGTAGCTCTCTTGCCAAAGCTGGCTCGATAAATATCATTCTGGCGAGATAGGAAGCTTCTAAGTGTTTCCACTTCAGCTTTTTTCAGTCCAGCCAGTTCTCCAATTTCTAAAATCCAGTAACCCTGTAACTTTTCTGCGGCGGTCTTATCCTTGGTATCTGATAAGCTCAAACTATCAGAAAACCAGTCTCCACCTAACTTGGCTATAAGAGTGCTTTTTCCAACTCCCTGCGGCCCATTTAAAACCAACATGGAATCAAACTTGATACCTGGAGTCAGTACACGAGAAATAGCTGCACATAAAGTTTTTCTTGTCACAGCTCGAACATATGGGTTATCTGATGCACCTAGATAATCGATTAGCAATGTATCTACTCTAGGTACCTTATCCCATTCAGGAAGAGCCTCAATAAATTCCCGAATCGGATGATAAGATCTATCGTCAGCGACCTTCGCTACCGCTACATCATAGTTTCTTGCAGAAAAGGTTCCGTAGTGGGTGTCAATGTAGCTGATTAGCTGTGCATCATCTGCATCTCTCCAGAACTTCGATGGATGCGGCCAAGGAACATCACCTTTAATTTCGAGACTATCAGATAGCTGATTAAACACTATGCTTTTTAGGTTGGGATCATTTTCAAGTATCAAAATCAAATTTCTAAGCGTATTTTTAACCGTTCCTGTCTTATCAAGCTCCAGCTGCTTTTCCCAATCTTCATCAATAAACTCTTTTTCAGCCTGAGCCTTTCGTTCTTCAGCAAACTGCTCTTTTACCCGTTCATCCTCTAATGCCAAATCTGTCATGGCTCTAAATGAAGGTAGTTTACTTGGCGGTGCATTTTCTGTCACCTTTTCATCTAGTTCCCGAAATTTATGCACTCGGACCAAATCAAATGCGTTTAGCAGCATTCCACATGCTGGATCAGTAGCATGATGGCTATAAGCAAATTTACCATCATAGATTACCAAACCCGCTGAAGAATCTGCTGGAATATAATCAAATCGTCCATTCATGGTACTAGGTTCATATACATCAGGTAGAAATTCTTCGATGGCTTCTTCAATGTTATAGGCTCTGCAAAATGCTCCTATAACCCCTTCTTTAATTAATGGATCTGCTTGTTTAGTTATTTTCCTTTGTACAACCTCAGATTGTCGACTTGAGACTGGCCACATTGAAGTGTCCCGCCAGTCTACATATTTTGATAGATAGATATCTGGGTCCAATAGTTCACCGTCTTTCTCTTTAAATACAAACTCTCCATCTGACGGTGTAGAAGGCCAATACATTAGTCTTGAAGGTTCATAAGTGGTGTCATCGAATAAATCAATCCCAATCTCCTTTGCAACCATCCGACCAAGGGCTGGGTATTCATCCTCTGTTACTTCTCTTTTAAGTGGAATAATAAGTCTTAATCTTGGTGCATCTGGTGTATGTTTATGGGTAGAATAGATGCAGCATTTGAAATCA
>LGFB01000081.1 GCA_001508835.1 bacterium 42_11 | reverse complement strand
CCAAACACCTTAAAACCGCCGCCTTACCTCTCATCTTAATACACCTCCCAATATATTATGTGTTAAAGATTGATACAGGTTACGCTTATCATTATAGATTAAAATAGTTAACGCTGTCAATATTCTCATACAAAATGGCATACAACCTATTGCTACATTAATCTTCTTAAGATAAAATTCTATTTAGAAATATTTTGAGGGGGGTGAGGATACACATGGACTTAGACCTACTCAATCTATACGAAACCATGGTCAAAATAAGGCTTTTCGACACAAAGGCGGAAGAACTATTCCTACAAAGTAAAATTCCCGGTTTTATCCACTCCTATGTGGGTGAGGAAGCCATAGCAACAGGGGTCTCAGCAAACCTGCGTCCAGACGACTATATTACGAGCACTCACCGAGGACACGGACACATGATAGCCAAAGGAGCGGATTTAAAACTAATGATGGCTGAGCTATATGGGAAAAGGACAGGCTACTGCAAGGGTAAAGGGGGATCTATGCACATCATGGACTTTTCTTTGGGCGTATTAGGCGCAAATGGAGTTGTAGGAGGGGGCATACCTATAGCCGTTGGAGCTGGAATGGCAATTAAACTCATCAAGAAGACAGATCAGGTGGTTGTGTGCTACTTTGGAGATGGAGCATCAAACAGGGGAACCTTTCATGAAGGACTCAACTGGGCATCGATTTACAAACTACCGGTAATATTCGTATGTGAAAACAACATGTATGCTTCAACAGCCTACATGCCAGAAACCACATCAGTTTTAGACATATCGGCAAGGGCTTCAGGCTATAGCATACCCGGAATTACAGTAGATGGAAATGATGTGCTTGCTGTTTACGAAGCGGCAAAGGAGGCCATCGAAAGAGCAAGAAAAGGTGGGGGACCGACTTTAATTGAAGCTAAGACCTACAGGCTTAAAGGACACTTCGTTGGAGACCCTGAGCTTTACAGGTCCAAAGAAGAAGTTCAAAAATTTTGGGAAAAGGAACCAATAGGAAGGTTCGAAAGGAAGCTCTTTGAAGAAGGGATATTAAGCGAAGAAAAGAAAAGAGAAATATGGACGAAGATAGAAAAGGAGCTTGAAGAGGCAATAAGGTTCGCAGAAGAAAGCGACTTCCCTCCACCAGAAGATGCCTTAACCGACCTCTTCGTAGATGACAGAGGATACGACTACTGAGGAGGTGAAACCTTATGAGAGAGCTTACCTTTGCGGAAGCCATATGCGAGGCTATACGCGAAGAAATGGAGAGAGACCCTACAATATTCACTTACGGTGAAGATATAGCTAAGCAAGGAGGCATATTTGGAACCTACAAGTGCATTTTAGGAAAGTTTAAAGGCAAAATAATAGATACCCCCATATCCGAAGAAGTAATATATGGCTCTGCGGTTGGAGCAGCTTTAGCCGGAGCAAGACCAATTGTTGAATTTCACTTTGCCGATTTTCTATTCACAGGAATGTGTTCCATAATTAACCAGATAATGAAAATAAGATACATGTCTGGAGGACAAGGGAAACTTCCCATAATTTTAAGAGGACCAGATGGAGTAGCAAGAGCAGCTGCGGCACATCACTCCCAATCCATAGAGACCATCTTCATGCATGTTCCGGGAATAAAAGTGGTCATTCCCTCAACGCCATACGATGCAAAGGGGTTAATGAAAACAGCTTTAAGGAGCGATGACCCTGTGATTTTCTTCGAACATAAGAGACTTTATAAAACCAAGGGACCAGTCCCTGAAGAGGAATATCTAATTCCCTTTGGCAAAGCAGATATAAAGCGTGAAGGAAAGGATATAACAGTAATAGCGACTTCACGAATGGTTTTGGAAGCATTAGATGCAGCAGCGGAGCTTGAAAAAGAAGGGATAAGCCTTGAGGTCATAGACTTAAGAACGCTAGTTCCTTGGGATAAAGAAACTGTTATCGAGTCAGTTAAAAAGACCCATAAAGTCATAATTGCTCACGAAACCTGGAGAAGAGCAGGCTGGGGAGCCGAGGTGGCGGCTACAATATATGAGGAAGCTTTTGAATATTTAGATGCTCCTATAAAAAGGATAGGAGCAAAAAACGTCCCGCATCCTTTCTCTCCTCCCCTTGAGGATGCGGTTATCCCCCATAAGGAAGATATAATAGAGGCGGCAAAAGAAATTTTAAGTTTCTAAAGTGAGGGGGCAAGAGAAATGTATGAACTCCTGATGCCCAAGTTCGGGCTTACAATGGAAGAGGGAAAAGTGGAGCGGTGGCTAAAAAGGGAGGGAGAAGAGGTTAAAAAGGGAGAACCCATTGTCGAGGTATCCTCAGAAAAGATAACCAACACCGTAGAAAGCCCTGTAGATGGAATAGTAGCTAAAATACTCGTAAAAGAGGGAGAAACCGCCAAGGTAGGAACTCCCATAGCTTTAATAGCATCCTCGAAAGAAGAATACGAAAAAGTAAAGGGGGAACTTCCCGAAAGGCCAGGGGAGAAAACTCAGCCTACAGAACTTCCTAAAGAAACGATAAAAATAGAAGTAAAAGAAGAGGAAATTAACGCATCACCTTTGGCGAAAAGAATTGCAAAGGAAAAAGGAGTAGACTTGCGATTAGTTAAAGGAACCGGTGAAGGAGGAAGAATTACAAAAGAAGATGTATTGAGATTTATAGAATCAATGAAAAGGGAGGAAGCGCCAGCTTACAAGGAAACCCAATTAACCTCTATAAGAAGAACGATCGCAGAAAGGCTATCAAAATCCTTCCACACCACTGTTCCAGTAACAGAAACCATGGAAATAGACGTTACCGAGCTTTTAAAGGAATTCAAGAGACGCAAAGAAAGCTCTACTGTAAAAATAAGCTTAACAGCTGTATTCGTAAAGCTTTTGGCCAACCTGCTCTGTGAGTTTCCGCAGTTCAACGCACATTTCGATGGAGAAAAGTTAAAGCTCTTTGAAAACGTTAACATGGGGGTAGCCTTCGATACTCCGGAAGGTTTACTGGTCCCTGTTATTAAAGAGGCTAACAAGAAAAGCCTTGAAGAGATAGCCAAGGAACTAATCGAAATGGCAGAAAAAGTGGAGAATAAAAAATACACATTAGATGATATTACTGGTTCTACCTTTACGATAACCAACCTTGGAATGTTAGACATTGATATATTCACACCTGTCATAAATCCACCGGAAGTGGCAATCCTTGGAATAGGGAGAACAAGAAAAGTTCCGGAGATCACCGAAGAGGGTATTAAATTCGTAGACAAAATCTGGTTCTCGCTAACCTTTGATCACAGAGTAATAGACGGTGCACCTGCCGCAAGGTTCTTGAAAAGGCTTAAAGAACTATGTAAGGAACCCAAACTTTAACTTTCAAAATAAAGGGGCTCCGGAATTTGTCTCGGAGCCCCTTTATTTTTTCAGCCTTACCAGACTTGCCAAACCACCCGGGCAAAATCTCAGCATTAAAAGCAGTAAAAGTCCATAGAAAAGCAATCTATATTGGGCAAGGGGTCTTAAAAGCTCAGGAAGTACGCCAAGAACGAAAGCTCCTATAAGACTTCCCCTTATAGTTCCCACGCCACCAAAGACAAGCATGGAAAGAAAAGTCACCGAGAGGGGAAAACCGAAGTCATCAGATGTAATGAAGCCCATAAAATGTGCGTAGAGAGATCCGGAAGCCCCTGCATAAGCGCTACCCAAAACGAATGCCATAAGCTTAAACCTAACGGGGTTTATTCCAACCACATTAGCTGCAAGCTCATCCTCCCTTATCGCCTCTGATGCAAGCCCAGCCCATGATCCATAAAACTTAAAGGAGAAAAAGGCGCCCACTAAAAGCACAGCGAAAACAATCAATAAATAGTATTCCCCTTTAAAAACAAACTCCCCAAGCTTAGGTTTGGGAATGCCTCCTATACCAAGGGCTGCACCGAAAAAGGGCACATACAAGAAGATCGCTTGGACTATAAAATTTATGCCTATGGTGGTTATAGCAAGAAAATCATCCTTAACTCGCAAACTAGGAAGTCCCAAGAAAAAACCTATAACGCCCGAAATGGATACTGCAAGAGGAAAGGAAAACCAAAAGGAGAGCCCCCCTTTGGTGGAAAGAAGCGCTGAAGCGTAAGCTCCTATCCCCATGAAAGCGGCATGTCCCAACGAGATTTGACCTGCATGACCCAAAATTATATTTAACCCCAAAACAGCTATAGCATTAATTATCAAAGTCGTTAAAACAGTATAAAGATAACCCATATTGCTATCCCCTCCTGCCAAGCAATCCTTGAGGCTTAAGCAAGATAACTATTATCATAGCTATGAAGGCCAAGGCGTCTCTCGGAAGAGGAATTTTCGCATACCCAATGAGAAGCGTTTCTGCCATACCCAATAATAAAGAAGCTAACACGGCTCCCGGCACACTGCTTAAACCACCAACCACTATTAAAGCTAAAGATTTATATGCCGGCATATCTCCCATAGCTGGATAAACCTGATTGTAATTAATCCCTACCAATATCCCTGCTAAAGCCGCAAAGGCAGAACCTAAGGCAAAGGTTAAGGCTATAACTTTCTTAGAATTTATTCCGCTTGACTCAGCCAATTCCATATCTTGACTTGTAGCTCTCATCATTAAACCGAGGTTTGTCTTAGAGGTCAAAAACCACTGAAAAAGCAAAACCAACAAGGTAGCAATAAATATGAGCAACTGAACAGGCGAGATAAAAGCCCCCCATACATTGAGTGTAGGTAAATAGACAACTGCCGGAAAGGAAAGAGGATAAGGACCCGCTATCAACCTGCATATCTCGCCTATAGATAAAAACATTGCAATGCCGGCAATCAAAGGAACAAAGGGAGGAAACCTAAGCAAGGGATAATATACAAACCTTTGCATAGCTATCCCTATTAAAGCACAGACCGACATGGAAAGAAATATTGCCACAGATAGGCTTCCCGTCGCCTCAAAAAAATAAAGGCCAAGATAGGCTCCTATGGTGTATATACCCGCATGAGCCACATGGAGTATCCTCAAGATACCATAAACCATGGCTAACCCCATAGTTATCAAAGCATACACACTTCCTATAGATATCCCGTTAACCAATTGCTGCCAGAGCAAAATTTAACCCCCTCCTTTTATGAGAATCAGGATTGAAATAACAATTAAACCTCCCCCAACCAATTGAGACAAGCTGACGCTTTCCGAGAAAAACAGAAAAGCAAGAAAGCTTGTCATAGGGATCTCGGATAGAGCTCCTATGCTAGCTTTACCAGCCTCAAGATACCTTAAAGAAAACATGAAAAACATATAAGGCAAGAAGGTACAGAAAAAGCTAAGAACGAAAAGATAGAACAAAGGTTCGCCTTTAGGAATATTTAATTGCCTTTCTACAAGAAGTAAAACGAAGAACAGAAATATGGTTCCAAAGAAAAATCCCCCAAATAGGGTCTTCAACGGCTTAAGCCTACTAGAAAGCTTCCTACCTATCAAAGCGTAGGAGGCATTTCCCACAGCAGATAAAAAAGCCCAAATATACCCCCTCAAGGAAAAAGAGATATCCCCTCCCAAAACTATTATCAAACCGAGCATAGATAAGCATAGGGACAACACTTTCAACTTAGTTATCTTTTCGCCCAAAAATATCCTGCCAAGGATGACAACTATTGAAGGAAACGTGTAAAGTATTAAAAGCGCCGTAGTTATTCTAATATGCTTTATTGCAGCAATATATCCCAGATAATTAAATCCCACTCCAAGACCGCCCAATAAAATCAAATAGACAAAATCCCTCAAAGTTATTCCGCGGAAAAAGCTTTCTCTCGAAAAGAGCAAATAACCCCCCACTATCAGAAAGGCCAAAAACGCCCGCCAAAAAACTACCTCATAGGGAGACAATCCTTCCTTAAACAATATTCTTCCTAACACAGCTATGTTCGCCCAAAATAAAGCTGCCAAGAAGACGAAAAGATAGCCTTTTAAACTCTCAGCGTAACTCACCTACTATCTCCTCCACGTTAAGGAGAAAATCGTCTTCCCTTAAGATGCCTTCGACTTTAGATATTTCTGAATAAAGCGGAACGTCTTCAACTAAAAAGGGAACTTCCTCTCTAATAATCGAGTAAGCTCGGCCCGTACCCTTGCCAGGCCTGAGTGGAGCTCTAAAATCTATACCTTGACACGCCAGCAGAGTTTCTATGGATAGAACCTTACCTATGGCAACTCTCCTAACGTAGTATACTTTATTACTGACCCTGACTG
>LGFB01000080.1 GCA_001508835.1 bacterium 42_11 | reverse complement strand
GTTTCCCTATCCTTCTCGCTAAGTAATCCCATCTGGACAGCTTTATAAATAATCCCCTCAGCAGCGGGGGTAAGCCTCAGCTTCTCTCTTGCATGAAGAACCCTAACAAGCTTCTCTTCCATCTCCCTTCCCTCCTCAAAGGAAAAACCTTTAGCATCCTTACCTTTGCCGAACAATCTTGTTCCCCTCGATTCTCTTTAAGTATCCTTTTATCTCAAGCATAGTTATTATAGCAAATTTCTCGCAATTGACATCATCAAAAAATAAATTATCGATGAAAAAAGCCTCTCCAATAGGCAATTTATCGAGAATTCTTTTCTCTTCCTCAGAAATATCCGAATTTTTAGAATCTCCTTCAATAAAGCTCACTTCAATCCCGTATTCCTCAAGAACATCGCTCGATTTTAAAACGGGCTTTGCTCCCTGTTGAATAAGTATATTCGGGCCCACACTTTTCGGTGAATATATATTTCCAGGAACAGCGAAAACATCTCTACCCTGATCTAAAGCATAAGAAGCCGTTATCATAGCACCACTCTTTAAAGGAGCCTCAACAACGATAACACCATCTGACAGGCCACTTATAATTCTATTTCTACGAGGAAAATTCTGTGCCATAGGAGGGGTAAGAAGGGAATACTCGCTTAATAAGGCTCCGTTAGAGGCTATCTCTTCAGCCAATCCCTTAAACTCGGGTGGATACAACCTAAGAAGTCCCGAACCCAAAACAGCATAAGTTATGCCGTTTCCTTCTAAAGCTCCTCTGTGAGCCTCCGAATCTATTCCCCGAGCAAGGCCGCTTACTACACAAAGGCCCGAAAGGGCAAAATCTCTACCAAGCTCCCTTGCAACCTTCCTACCGTAAAGGGAAGGCCTTCTCGTTCCAACTATGGCGATGTTTTTTATACCTTCCTTCAAAAATCCCTTTAAATAAAGCACAAAAGGTGGCCACCTTATCTCCCTAAGAAGGGAAGGATAGCCTTCATCAAGGAGGGTTAAAAAAGTTATCCCTTCCCTATCCATAAGCTCCACTTCTCTATCAAGAAGGCCTTTCCTTTTAATCTCCCTCAGAGCCCCTGCCGTCTTCTCCCCTATGCCAGGAACCTGAAGTAGTTCTTTCATGGAGGCTTCCCAAGCAAGTAAGGGTGAACCAAAAAAGGAAATTAACGAAGAGAGCTTAGCGGGACCCAAGCCATCTACCATATTAAGACCCAACAGGGCTAAACGGTCGTCCATGGCGTCTCCTCTCTATCCAAGAGTCTAAAGGACAAAGCCTCGGCAAGATGCTCAACTTTAATTTCAGAGCTGTCTTGTAAATCAGCTATCGTTCGCGCAACTTTCAAAACCTTTGAATAGGCCCTTGCCGTTAAACCCAGGTCACTTATAGCCTTTCTCAAAAAACCTCTTTCTTCCTTACCCAAAAAGCAAAACTTCTTTATCTCCTGAGGGGTCATCATTGAGTTAAATTTAAAGGGAGAGGAAAATCTTTGTTTCTGTATCTCCCACGCCTTAGAAACCCTCCTTCTTACATCCTCATTTGTCTCTAACTTGGAAGAAGAAGCATCGGATACAAGCTCGTTAGGCTTCAGCCTCGGCACCTCAACATGTAAATCTATCCTATCTATCAAGGGACCAGAAAGCTTAGAAAAATACCTTCTAATTGCCATCGGAGTGCATTTGCACTCCCTTTCAGGGTCTCCCAGAAAGCCACAAGGACATGGGTTCATTGCACAGATTAAAAGAAAGCGAGCGGGTAAATTAACTGAGTATCCTGCCCTTGACAAGCTTACCCTTCCCTCTTCCAAGGGCTGTCTCAATATCTCCAAGGACCTTCTTGAAAACTCGGGGAGCTCATCCAAAAACAAAACCCCTCTGTGAGCCAAGGTTATTTCTCCAGGGCGTGGACTTCCACCCCCACCACACAGACCAACCTCGCTTATGGTATGATGTGGAGACCTAAAGGGCCTTTGAAGTATCAAGCCATCACCGAGATGGCCAGATAGGCTGTATATCTTTGAGACCTCAACCACTTCCTCCTCAGACATGGGAGGAAGAAGGGAGGCCAAAATTTTAGAAAGCATCGTCTTCCCGCTGCCGGGAGGCCCTATCATTATAATATTATGCCAGCCCGATGCTCCTATCTCCAAAGCTCTTTTAGCAAAGGCCTGCCCCTTCACATCGGACATATCAAACTCCGATTCAAAGGGTAACGGCTCAAGGAATGAAGGCTTCACGGTTTCAAGATTTAACATCCCCTTAAGAAAAGCAAAGGCCTGAGAGAGATTACCAACAGCGTAGGCGGATAAACCGCTCGCAACGGGGGAAACTTCAAGAAGGTTTTTCGAAGGGAAAAGGAACCTTAAGCCCCTATCCTTTGCCAAAGAGGCCGCTAAAATCGCTCCTTTGGTTCGCTCGAGCTCCCCATTAAGAGAGAGCTCTCCAAATATTAGCCAATCGGAAAGATTCGGAAGCTCCCCCAAAGCGGAAAGCAAGGCCAAGGCTATCGGAAAGTCGAAATGACTTCCTTCCTTCTTAAGGTCTGCCGGTACAAGGTTAACTACCACCCTATTTGAGGGGAAGGTAAAACCGTTGTTTTTTAGTGCCGATCTTACCCTCTCCTTAGATTCCTTAACTACCGTGTCGGGTAATCCCACAAGGTTAAAAGAAGGCAACCCCTTAGATATATCCACTTCAACCCTCACAGGAACAGGTTCGAGACCTTCAAAGGCCACCGTCCAACAAAAGCTAACCAATAACCCCACCTTCCTCCAAAATGTTCTCATAATGAACGATATCTTCACCATTTATTGCAATCAGGTCAAATCTATATGGGGATTCACACAGATTCTTGGAAGAGAGGTAAATCATTGCAGCCTTATAAACTCTCTTGGCCTTATAAGGGGTAAAGCTATACTCTGCATTCCAAGATCGATTACTTTTCACCTCGACGAAAACGATAACTCCTTTTTTCTTCGCAACTATATCGATTTCACCGTATCGGGTAAAATAATTTCTCTCTAAAATCTGATATCCCCTTTTCTTAAGATATTGAACCGCCCTTTCCTCTCCATCCCTTCCCAAGGCTCTCACTCTATAATTTCCTCCACCCTTATATCCCTATTAACCGAAAGGTCTATCTCAACGGGAAGTTCAAGAGACCTACCATCCTTATCCCTGATTATCCTAACCACAGGGGCATCGGGGAACCCTTTTCTGGTTTGAGAAACGACGGCTATCTCCCCTGTAGAAAGCCTAACCATGCTCCCAACGGGATATAGGGCAACGTTCTTCAAAAACGCTTCGACCACCTCTTTATCAAACATGCTTCCCACATTCCTCTTCACTATCTCAACAGCCTCGTTGGGCTTCACCCTTGGATGAAAGGGAGCCCCAGAGACCAAGATATCGTAAACATTAACCACACTCGCTATCTTAGCAAAGTCATGAATATCCGAACCAGAAAGGCCTCGGGGATAGCCACTGCCATCAACCCTTTCGTGATGCTGATAAGCCACATGAGCTGAAAGTAGCGAAACATCAGGGATACTTTTAACTATCTGATAACCCGTAATTGTGTGCTCTATTATAAGGGGGTTTTTCTCCTCTTCAAATACCTTCTGATAAGCCAAAACAGTATCATCTAAGAGAGCCTTACCTATATCATGAAGGAAAAGACCCACCCCCAATAGGAAAAGTTTATCCGCTTTATATCCTAAAGACAAACCGGTCATCATGCCCAAAACCGTTACATTAACCATGTGTCCGTATATAAAGTCCTCTATGCCTCTCACATCAATGAAGCTATAAAGAGCCTCTCTCGTCCTGAAAACTTCCTTCATAAGAGAGTCTACGACTTTTCTGACTCTTTCTATATCCTCGCTCAAATCTATATCGAAAATCTTTTTATTATAAAACCTCAGTTCCCTTCTAATTTTCAGCATCAACCTACGGGCTTCCTGAACGGCATTCATCCTGACCTTGTCCATTATGATGTCTTCAGCATCTATTCCCCTTAACGGCTCCTCTTCGATATAAATTACTGGAACCCCTAATCTCTTAAGCCTATCTATATGCCTCTTTTCAAGAACTATTCCTCTTCGTAAAAGAGGCCTACCGTCAGATGTGTAAATCGTTTTCCCTACAACCATTCCTTCCTCAAGCTTTGTAACAGGCAAACATCTCAACCCTTAGCTACCTCCCTCAACTTATATATAAAGGCTAAAACCTCAGCCACTGCCTTATAAAGCTCGGGAGGGATTTCCTCTCCTATATCCACTTTTAACAAAAGCTCAACAAGGTCTGGGTCTTCGTATATAGGTATATTATATTCCTTAGCTATTTCCACTATCTTTTCGGCTATCCTGCCTCTGCCCGAGGCGACAACCTTTGGAGCTCTATCCTCCTCTTCATTATACTTTAAGGCAGCAGCCTTTCTCCTCTTTTCCTCTTCCCTCATATCTTTATATCTACGGCCTCCCCCTCGAAGGGTCTATCGATAACCATTGACCGTGAAAAAATCCCTCCTATCCTATATCCCTGGCCCTCCAAAGAAGAAGAAAGCTCATGGAGGTATCTTTTTATCATTGCGAGCGTCTTTTCGTCCTCAGCCTCGAAAGTTATCCAAAGCCTCTCTTTAAAGATATAAAATAAAACCCTTATCTTTCCAAGGCTTTTAAGCTCAAGAAGAAGTTCATATCTTTCCTCATCTTCCTCCTTCCCCCTACTACCCTTGTGCTTCTTCAAGGTGGAAATAAGGATATCGTTTTCTTCCCATAAAACAGGAAACCACAGATATACCAGCCACTCCTCTTCTTTAGGAGAAAGACTTAAAAGCCTTGGAAGAAGAAGCCAAGCTAAAAGCTTTGCCCCGTTAACATCTTTCCCCTCAAGCAAAAGGTTAGCCAGCTTTCCAAATCTCACAATTCCGCTTTCTAAAAGAAAGGTTCTTATAGACTCCGCCGATATGCTATCACCTTTTGGAATTATCCTTTTAAGAGCTCCTCTTACTTCCTCATCTCCATAAAGAAGAAGCTTTAAAATGAGCTCCTTCAAAAAGAAGGTGTCTCCAAGCTGAAGCAGGAGCTTAAGGAAAGCATTTGATAATCCAAGCCTTAAGTGAAGAGCTCTCAAGCTTTCGAGCAAGAAGGAAAGGTCTTTACTCCTTAAAATAAGCTCTCCTAAAAGCTCTACCTCTTCCCTGCCAAAGTTCAATCCCAATCCCTTTAAAAACCTGTAAGCAAGACGGTTTTCGGGCGTATCCTTCAGATTTAGCCTGAGAAAACCTTCATCCACTTCTTCCTCGGAAAGAAGCTGAAGATGAAGCTTATCACCAAGAATCCCCTTGATCCACAACGAAACCTTAGCTCCCACCTTTAGCGGAACTTTGCTCTCAGCGGTAAAGATAAGATCTCCTATCTCAAGCAAGGAGAGATCTCCTGCCCTTCCCACAACCCTACCCTCTATAACTCTACCCTTAAGAGGAGCAAGCCTGTTTAAAACATCACTTGAACCACTGAGTCTTATATAACTCAACCTTAAGACACTCCCTTAAAGCTCCTCCTGTGGATGGGCGAAGGACCGTAACGTAAAAGGGCAAGCTTGTGCTCCCTCGTAGGATAACCTTTATGCTTGGAAAAGCCATACTCCGGATAAAGCTTGTCCATAGCGCACATTATTCTATCCCTGATCACCTTGGCAATAATAGAGGCCGCAGATATAGCAAAACAGACCTCATCCCCCTTAGGTATCACCTTCTGAGGAATGTCTATGAAGGGAATCTTGTGGATACCGTCAACGAGAATCACATCGGGCTTCAGTCTGAGCTTTAGAATCGCTCTTCTCATCGCCTCAAGAGAGGCTGAAAGAATATTCATCTTATCAATTTCTTGGGAAGAAACGATACCTACGGACCAGCACAATGCCTTCTCCCTCAGCAGAAGGAAAAGCTCCTCCCTCCTACAGGGGGAAAGCTTCTTACAATCTCTAATATTCTCATCAAAATACTCAGGAGGGAGTATAACAGCAGCCGCAACTACTGGACCTGCCAAAGGTCCCCTTCCCGCTTCATCAACTCCCGCTACAAGGAGGGAACTCAAGCGTCCATCTTCCAAGCCTTCCTTCTCTAAAATCTCTAAGTAAGCTTGAAGCGGCTTTCTCAAGATCAAGCTCCCCTCCCTTCTTTAAGAACCCTCTCCTTTTAGCCACATCCTCAAGGGAAAACGGAAGGGAGAGCCTTTCTATAAGCTTTTCCGCAAGGGAAATTAAACTACTCCACAAGACATCTTCTTTCAAACAG
>LGFB01000079.1 GCA_001508835.1 bacterium 42_11 | reverse complement strand
CTTTGAATTCCAGGGTGGAGAAGCTTGAAAAAAGGGTTGCTTATCTTGAGAGCCTTCTTTTAAGCCGGGTTCGAGGAGGTGAATCCCTGTGAATGCTCTTTTAAGCGCCGTCGGAAACACGCCGTTAATCAGGCTTAACTATTTTTCCGGCGAGGTAGAGATATATGCCAAGCTGGAAGGACATAATCCTGGTGGAAGTGTGAAAGATAGACCGGCACTTTTCATGTTTCTCGATGCGCTGAGGAGAGGGGCTATAGACGGTAAGCGCGGTATAGTTGAGCCTACTTCCGGAAATACGGGGATCGCGCTTTCCATGTTGTGTGCCTATTACCATATACCTTGCGTATTGGTAATGCCCGAGAGCATGAGTGTAGAAAGAAGAGCGCTTCTTTCCCTTTATGGTGCGGAAATAGTTTTGACTCCAGCGAAGGATGGCATGAGAGGGGCTATAGAGGAGGCCAAAAGGATATCCTTGGAGAGAGGTTTTTTTATGCCGGACCAGTTTTCTAACCCTGAGAATGTCAAAGCTCATTTTTTGACCACCGGTCCTGAAATATTGGCTCAGATGAGCTATTCCAAGATAGATGCCTTTGTAGCGGGTATAGGCACTGGGGGAACGATAACGGGGGTTGGAAGGGTTTTGAAATCCTTCTATCCAGATGTTAGGGTAGTAGGGGTTGAGCCATCATCTTCAAGTGTTCTTTCTGGGGGCTCTCCTGGCCCTCACAAGATTCAGGGGATAGGGGCGGGATTCATCCCTCCCATTTTAGATAGATCCCTTTTAGATGAGATAATAAGAGTGGACGATGAGGAGGCTTTGGAGCTGGCAAAGCTCCTTCCCAAGAAGGAAGGGATTTCGGTGGGAATATCCTCTGGCGCTAACCTTAGCGCTTCTCTTAAGATTGCGAAAAGTTTTTCGCCCGGCTCTAAAATAGTTACCGTCTTCCCCGATAGGGCTGACAAATATATTTCTGTTTTGCTTTGACCCTTAAAGGGGGCTTTTTAAAGCCCCCTTTAATTTTTGGTTATTGACAGTTTTCCTCTTTAGGTTTATAATCTACTTCGCTTTGTAAACTATTTTAGGTTAACAGGTAAGTGATGAAGGTGGATCGCTTTTTCGTTTGCTTGCTGATAGACTTTTATGGGGGGTTGTTGACCCCAAATCAAAGGGAGATAATGAAGCTTTATTATGAAGATGACCTTTCTTTAGGGGAAATAGCGGAGGAGTTTGGTATAAGCAGACAGGCTGTTTACTACACCCTTAAAAGGGGGTTAAACAGGCTTAAAAGGATAGAGGAGAAGCTTGGCTTGGTTAAGAGATTTATCGAACATTTTACTCTCTTCGAAGAGATTAAGAGGGAAATAGATGCGGTTTTAAACGGCCTTCCCTACGAGAGCAGGGTTAAGCTTGAGGCGATTCTCGGAAAGATAGATGGTTTAATAGAACGGGGGGATTTGCTTGTTTGAGAAGCTGAGAGAGAGATTCGAGGGAGTAATCTCTCTTTTGCGAAAGAAGGGTAAGCTTTCCGAGGAAGATGTGGATGCCGTCTTACGGCAGGTAAGGCTTGCACTTCTTGAGGCGGATGTTCATTATAAGGTGGTCAAGGATCTTCTAAGCAAGGTTAAGGAGAGGGCATTGACTCAGGATGTCTTATCAAGTATTAGCCCCGCTGACCAGATTTTAAAGATACTTTATGAGGAGCTTGTAAATATTATGAAGGGAGGCCATTCGAGATTAAGCTTTTCTTCCGAAATTCCCTCCCTTTTTATGCTTGTTGGCCTTCAGGGTTCTGGTAAGACCACTACAGCTGTTAAAATCGCCAATCTCCTTAAGAAAGAGGGGAAAAAGGTCATTTTGGTGGCGGCAGATGTAAAGAGGCCTGCAGCGAAAGAACAGCTTGAGGTTTTGGCTAAGAATGTTGGTGTTCAGGTAGTCAGCGGTAGGACACCTTTTGAAGCGGTTGAAGAAGGGGTAAGGGTTGCCAAAGAGAGATTTTGCGAAGCTTTAATAGTGGATTCTGCCGGAAGGCTACATGTGGATGAAGAGATGCTTGCGGAGCTAAAGGAGCTTTCAGAGCGTTTTAACTTTCAAGAAGTCTTACTTGTAGTTGATTCTATGATGGGGCAGGAGGCTTTAAGGGTTGGTAGCTCTTTTGCCGATGTTGTTAATTTAACGGGTGTTGTCTTAACCAAGCTTGATGGGGATTCAAGAGGCGGAGCTGCCTTATCTATAGCTCATGTTCTTGGCAAGCCTATAAAGTTCGTGGGCGTTGGTGAGAGAATAGAGGATATTGAGCCTTTCTACCCCGATAGAATTGTGTCAAGGATTCTTGGAATGGGTGATGTGGCTACTTTGGTTGAGAAGGTTTCCTTAGCGATCGAGAAGGAGAAAGCTAAGGAGATTGCGAAGAAGCTTAAGAAGGCAGAGTTTACCATGGAGGACCTCCTTGAGCAATTGAGGCAGATGAGAAACATAGGGCCCTTAGACCAGCTTCTTGACATGATTCCCGGGTTTTCCAGGGTCAAGAAAAAACTTGGTGATGTAACCATTGACGAGAGAGAGCTTAAACACATAGAGGCTATTATACTTTCTATGACGCCAGAGGAGAGGAGAAGGCCAGAGATAATAAAGGGAAGTAGGAAGAGGAGAATTGCTATGGGAAGCGGAACATCGGTTCAGCTTGTTAATCAGGTCTTAAAGCAATATTGGGAGATGAAGGAGATGATGAAAAAGATATCTAAAGGTGGAGGAAAGATAAAGTTCCCATTTTTCTAAGTCTAAGTGTAGAAGTCTTTAAGGAGGTGTCTTTTAGTGGTTAGGATTCGCCTTACGAGAATGGGCAAAAAGAAAAAGCCTTTTTATCGCTTGGTGGTTGCGGATTCAAGGGCGCCGAGGGATGGTAAGTTTATAGAGGTTATTGGGTATTACAATCCATTGCCTGAACCTCCCGTTATAAAGGTGAACGAGGAAAGAGCGTTGTTATGGTTGGAACGGGGAGCACAACCATCGGATACGGCTAAAAGCTTGCTATCTAAGGTGGGTGTTTGGGACAAGTTCTGTCAGATGAAAGAAGCTCGTAGGAAGGCGAAGGCCTCTGGGGGTGTAGTGGGTGAAGGATCTAATAGCCTTTCTGGTGAAGTCTCTGGTTGATCATCCTGACAAGGTTGAGGTGAAAGCCTTAGAGGGAAAGAAAGCCATCCTTGTGGAAGTTTCGGTTAAGAAGGACGACATGGGCAAGGTCATCGGAAGAAGGGGACGGCTTATAAAAGCCATAAGGGAGTTATCTCGAGCTGCCGGGATAAAGGTTAAGAAGAAGGTCATGGTGGAGCTTTTAAGTTTGGAAGAATGAGAAGGCGTAAGCTCATAACCGTGGGGAAGGTTGTTGGAGCTCATGGAGTAAAGGGTGTGCTGAAGGTTTTCTCTATGACCGATTTCCCCGAACGGTTGGAAGAAAGAAAAAGGGTTGTCTTTTACGATGGAGAGGATAATGTGGTTTTCGAAGGGGATTTAGAAAGCTTTTCTATGGAAGGTTCCATTTTTATGATGAAGGTTAAAGGCTGTGAGACAAGGGAGATGGCAGAGAGGTTGGTAGGCTCCTTCATAAAGGTGAAAGAGGAGGAGCTTCCCCCCTTGGGTGAGGGAGAGTATTATTTCCATCAGATAATAGGCCTTAAGGTTTATACTCGGGAAGGAAGGTTCTTGGGAAGGGTCGTGGATATATTGAAAACGGGAGCCAACGACGTTTTTCACGTTAAGGGAGAAAGGGAGTATATGATACCCGCTCTTAAAAGCGTTGTTAAGGAGATTGATCTTAAAAGGGGTGTAATGATAATAGTTCCGATGGAGGGCTTGTTGGATTGAGAGTAGATGTAGTTACGCTTTTCCCTGAGATGTTTGATAGCTTTATAAGCTGTAGCATAATAAAGCGGGCTATAAATAAGGGGCTATTGGAAGTCCATTTTCACAATCCGAGAGATTTCGCTACAGACAAGCATAAAACCGTAGATGATTATCCCTATGGTGGCGGTGGTGGCATGCTTCTTAAGGTCGAGCCCTTCTGGCGGGCTATAAAAAATGTGCCGGGGAGTCCCTATCGTATTCTTCTCTCCCCACAGGGACGCGTTTTTAACCAGGATTTGGCGAAGGAGCTCTCTTCAAGAGACCATCTCCTTCTGGTTTGTGGGCACTATGAAGGAATAGATGAGAGGATTATGGAGCTTATAGATGAGGAGATATCCGTGGGGGATTATGTTTTGACGGGTGGAGAGCTACCAGCGATGATTATAATCGATGCGGTTACAAGGCTTATTCCTGGGGTTTTAGGGTGCGAAGATTCTCCCAAGCGGGATTCTTTTTACGATGGAATTCTGGATTTTCCTCACTATACGAAACCTCGAGAGTTTGAGGGGCTAAGCGTTCCAGAAGTCCTCCTTTCTGGAGACCATGGTGAAGTTGAGAGGTGGAGGAAGCGGGAAGCTTTAAATAGGACTTACAAGAGGAGGCCAGAGCTAATAGAAAAGGTGTCCTTGCGTAAGTATATGGATAAGGGGGCCTATGTAGGACTCGTTCACTATCCCGTTTATAATCATCATCGGGAGATTATAACTACCACTGTGGCGAACTTGGATATCCATGATATTTCAAGGTGCTGTAGAACTTACGGAGTTAAGGCCTTCTATATAATAACACCTATCCAGGCGCAAAGAGAGAATGTAAAGAGAATAGTTGAACATTGGACTAAGGGAGTGGGGTCGATGCTTAACCCTGATAGAAAGGAAGCTTTGGAAAGGGTGAAAGTTTCTCCCTCTATAGAGGAAACCGTAAGAAGAATCGAGGAAAGGGAAAAGGTTGAACCCATTGTGGTTGCAACGAGCGCACGCCCATCTTCGAGGATGATATCATTTAGAGAGCTTAAATGGAAAGTTTTGCTTGAAGATAGGCCACTTTTTATCCTATTTGGAACGGGATGGGGGTTAGCAGAGGAGGTAAAAAGCTGGGCTGATTATCAGCTCGAGCCTATAGAGTGGAAGGGAGATTACAATCATCTTTCTGTGAGGGGAGCTGTAGCCATAATCTTAGATAGACTTTTTAGGAGTGTGTAGGGAGGTGTTAGTTATGGATCCTATTATAAGAGAGATAGAGAGGGAGTATATGAGGAAAGATATCCCCGATTTTAGACCTGGTGACACCGTTAGGGTTCATCTTAAGGTTGAAGAGGGAGGAAAGGAAAGGGTTCAGGTTTTCGAAGGGGTAGTTATAGCTCGCTGTGGTGGTGGCTTGAGAGAGACGTTTACCGTTAGAAAGGTTTCTGGAGGAGTGGGCGTAGAGCGAATCTTTCCATTGCATTCTCCTTCGATAGAGAAAATAGAGGTAGTGAGGAGAGGGGTAGCGAGAAGGGCCAAGCTTTATTACTTGAGGGAGAGGGTAGGAAAATCGGCACGCCTTAGGGAAAGAAGAGTCTAAATAAAGGGGTCTTAAATGAAGGAGCTGAAGAAAAAATCGGCCTGGCGTGAGATTATAGAGACGATTCTGGTAGCGGTCGTTCTGGCATTGTTGATAAGGACCTTTGTGGTAGAGGCATTCTATATACCATCTTCCTCTATGGTTCCTACTTTAGAACCGGGCGACAGAATTCTTGTCTTGAAGTTTTACTATTACTTTACCGATCCTAAAAGGGGAGATATAGTGGTTTTCAGGTTTCCATTGGACCCATCTAAAGACCTTATAAAAAGAATAGTTGCCGTTGGTGGGGATGTGGTGAAGATAAGTAATGGACACCTATACGTGAATGGCAAAGAGGTCAATGAGCCCTATGTGGTTAACAGAGACTTTTACAATATGCCTTCCGTGACGGTTCCAAAGGGGTTTTTCTTTGTTTTGGGAGATAATAGGCCCAACAGTGAAGATAGCAGGTATTGGGGGTTTCTTCCAAGGGAGAATATAAAGGGTAAAGCCGTGGTTAGATACTGGCCTCCCTCAAGGATAGGATTGATAAGATGAGGAGGAGCTGGTATCCAGGCCATATAGCCAAGGGTAGAGAGCTTATAAAGGAGGCTTCTAAGTATGCCAACCTTGTGTTGATGGTCTTGGATGCGCGGGCTCCTCTCTCTACAATTCCACCTTGGGAGCCTCCAGAAGGCAAGGAGGTATGGAAGGTTTTAACCAAGATAGACCTTGCTGATGAGGAAGCCACGAGGGAGTGGTTAAGTTATTTTGGCGAAAACGCTATAGGGGTGAATTCGAAAACGGGTGAGGGTTTTAATAAGCTTTTCAGAAAATTGGCTTCTTTTCCAAGGGCAAAGGTTTTGGTGGTAGGTATACCAAATGTGGGTAAGTCTTCCTTGATAAATAGGCTATTGGGAAGGAAGAAGTCTAAGGTAGGTCCTCTTCCAGGGGTTACACGCGGAGGAGTATGGTTTAGGGCAGATTGGGGGTTGCTCTTTGATACTCCCGGCATACTTGAGCCAAAGTTAACGGAGGAAGGAAAGCTTATCCTTT
>LGFB01000078.1 GCA_001508835.1 bacterium 42_11 | reverse complement strand
GAAAAGATACCATCGCCATATATAATGCCGCCGCCATAAAAGCAAAGGGGACCGGAACCCCAATAGACAAGCTCGTTATAAGAATAAGGATGTCAATAATAATATGCATAAGACCAACCTCCCCTTTAGCTTTGTTCGGTCTCTAAAGAAACATCCTTTTCTCTTTTAACCGTTATCTCCTTTTTGCCTAAAAGCTGAAGAGTGTAGTCCACCATCTCAACGAAAGTATAAAAGGCCATTAAAAACGCAGATATTAACATTGCAACTTGAGCGTAAATCAGCGGAATTCTCAAAGAGGGCGTATATTCCGGAATCTTCAAAGCCCAAGTTACATACCCCCATGCCCAATCAAGGAAAACTATGGTCATAATGAAAGTGAAAATGGTTATACCGAGCTTGATCTTCAAAAAGCCTCTTGGACTTTTAACGATGGCATTCAAAACATCAGCCATTATGTGGCTTCTCTCCCGAGAAGCGTGCGCAGCACCCATGAAGTAAAGCCAACATCCAACGAGGGTTGCAAGCTCCTCAATTCCCATTAAAGGACGAGCAAAAACATATCTTAATATAACCTCCGCCATAACAAGGAAGGTGACGGTTAAGGAAACCACCACCAAAACAGTTTGCTCCGCCCTCTCAAGGAATTTCCAAATAAATAGACCCATCCCTCCTACCTCCCATCTCTCTTATAGCATAAAGGAAGCATATGTGTAACCAAATCTAAAAGCCATTATACCAAAAAACAATAGAGGAGACAAAGTTTTCGAAAGTCACTTTGGGAAAATTAATGTAAACTTGCTACCCTTACCCAATTCGCTTTCTACTTCAACAATTCCCCCATGCAAGGAGACTATTTCTTTAACAATGCTTAATCCCAGTCCCACTCCTCCTACCCTCTTAGAGCGGGATTTATCAACCACATAAAACTTCTCAAAAATATACGGTATATGTTCTTTGGGAATACCTATCCCCGTATCTTCAATCACGACCTTTACCCCGTCTTCAAGCTCTTGAGCTCTAATTGTAACGCTTCCGCCATCTACGTTATAATTTATAGCGTTATCAAGCAAATTCAAAAGGGCGCTTTCAATAAGCGCCCTTTCTCCCATCATAATCAGGTCTTCTTGAGACAACCTCACATCTATACGAATCCTTTTCCTCTTCGCCTTCTCTTCTACAATAGGTAGAAGGCCAGAAAGAAGCTCGCTTAATTTTATGGATTCTTTAGATATCCTCCTTCTTTTCAACCCTTGAAGGGCAAGAATTTTAGAAACTACATCATTCAGCCTTTCTGCATTCCTAACTATAAGAGAAAGCAGCTTATTCTCTCCGATTTCTCCCTCCAAAGTTTCAGCCGCTCCCTTCATAGCGGCAAGGGGAGTCTTTATTTCATGAGCTATGCTCGATATCAACTCTGACTCTCTTTCTTCCAATTGCACTTCCTGCGTAATCTCCTTAAGGACCACTAAAATCTTCCCTCCAGAGAATACTCCCTTCCCCAAGAAAATTCTATTACCAAAGGATATCTTAAAACTATCCGCTTTCCCTTTATCCTTAATTACATCAAAAAACTCCAAGAGGTCTTTGTTATTAGAAAACTGCCAGTACCATTTCCCCTTAACCTTTCTACCATCACTCTCTCCAAAAAGTGAAAGAAAAGGAGAATTAGCCTCTATTAACCTTCCAATCTCATCAAAGAAGGCAACAGGGACCTCCACAAGACAAAGCAACCCGCTAAGCCTTTCTTTATATTCAAAGCTCCCTTTAGACAAAAGTTCAAGGTAACGGGCAAGCTCGTTAAGTTCACCAACCGCCTTTCCCACTTCATCATTGCTATCTACAAAAGCCCTAATCCTATAATCTCCCACCTTTAAGCGGGAAAGAAGATAACCGAGGTATTTAATCCTGACCTCAACTCTATGAACGAGAAGATAAAAAAGGAAGGGTATAGATATTAAACAGCAAAACCTCAACCAGAGGGAGTCTACACTGAAGGAGATAAGAAGGAAGAAAACAGAAAAAACCAAGAAAATGAGCTTATCCCTAAAGCTCAAACTTGTAACCTACCCCACGGACAGACCTAATCAAACTACCAAATCTTCCAAGTTTTCTTCTTAATCCGCTCACGTGAACATCAATAGTCCTATCGACCACGAATCTTCCTCCCCAAAACCTTTCAAGAAGCTCCTCTCTTGAAAAAACCTTACCCGGATTCTGAACAAATATGGAAAGGAGTCTAAACTCAACAGGAGTTAGGTCTATCTTTTCTCCCTCCAAAAGAGCCTCCATCTTTTCAAGGTCTACGAGAATCGGCCCCGCTTTTAGCATTGCAGTCCTTTCTTCCCTTAAACCCGACCTTCTAAGTAAGGCCCTAACCCGAGCCACAAGCTCTCGAGGGCTAAAGGGTTTGGTAAGATAATCATCAGCACCAAGCTCCAGTCCGACAACCTTATCGGTTTCAGAGTCCTTAACGCTTAAGAACAACACCGGTATACGAGAAAACCTGTAATTGTTTTTTAGGAACCTACATATCTCCAATCCATCAACGCCGGGCAAAAGAATATCCAGGATAACAAGGTCAGGATAAAAGTTATCAAGGGAAGACAAAAAGCTCTCTCCATCATTGAAAACCCTAACCTCGAAATTTTCCTTAACCAGATTATAAGATACAAGCTCGGCAATATCCTCTTCATCCTCGACTATTGCTATAACCCTTTTTACCATCCTGCTAATGCTCCTTCATCACAAACCTTAAAGGAGTTCCCTCAAAACCAAAGGTTTCCCTCAATCTGTTCTCCAAGTAAGAGAGATAGCTTTTCTTCAACAATTCCTTAGAGTTAATAGAAAGTTCAAAAAGGGGTGGAGCCTCTCCTTTCTGAGAAACGAAGTATATCTTTAATTTTCTTCCCCTCCTGTCCGATGGAGGAGGAGAAAAATAAAGGGCTTCCCTTATAGCCCTGTTAAGCTGAGAGGTAGGAACCCTCATCCTCCAATTGGCATAAACCCTATCTATGGCTGGAAAAATCTCTTCAACGTTATAGCCAGTCTTAGCTGATATAAATAAAACAGGAGCGTAGTTCACGAAGTAAAACTCCTTCATAAGAAAATCTTTAAAAAGGTTAGGGTCAAAACCAGGCAAGAGATCCACCTTATTAACAGCTATAATTATGGCTCTCCCCCTTTCCTCTATCATCCCAGCTATCCTTTTATCCTGCATCGTTGCCGGCTCAAGGGCGTCAAGCACAAGGATAGCTACATCACTTTTCTCCAAAGACCTGATACACCTCAAAGTGCTATAGTATTCTACACTTTCCTTAATCCTCGACTTTCTGCGAAGACCAGCAGTATCGATAAAAAGATAATCTCTTCCCTTGTATCTAACAAGGCTATCTACAGAATCCCTTGTAGTTCCGGGCTTTTCACTAACCAACGCCCTTTCCTCGCCAGCAAAAAGATTGAGCAAAGAAGATTTCCCAACATTAGGCCTTCCTACAATAGTAACCCTTATTACGCCTTCATCTATCTTTTCCTCCTCTTCCTCGGGCAAAACAGAGATAACCTTATCGAGAAGTTCATCTAGATTTCGTTTGGATTCAGCAGATACGGGAATAACATCCTCTATCCCAAGTGCATAAAAATCCGATACAAGCTTCTCATGTTTAGCTTCATCTATCTTATTAACTACGAGAATTACCTTCTTATTCATTCTTCTCACAACTTCGGCTATCTCTTCATCGGCCGGTAAAAGTCCGCTTCTTCCATCAACGACAAGAAGAATTAGATCAGCCTCTTTCATTGCCCTCAAAACCTGTTCCCTAACCCCTTCCCATATGGGGTCTTTTTCACCGGAAACGAAACCTCCCGTATCAACCAACCAAAACTTCCTACCCACCCACTCCCCAATCCCATATATCCTGTCACGGGTAATACCGGGCACATCAGCCACGATAGCCTTTCTTTGCCCTATTATCCTGTTAAACAAGGTAGATTTACCCACATTAGGCCTTCCAACTATGGCGACAACCGGCAAAGACATCTTAAGCTACACCTCCACAGGGTCAATAACCAAAGAAAGCCCGTCGGAAACTTTAATCTTGCCATCCTCTAAAAACTTCCAAAGCTCTTCCTGGAGCTTTCCCTTTTTGCCTTTGATCACCAAGGATAGAGAAATTTTCCCGCCACCCACAAACTTCTTGATAGGCCCTAAAGCTTCCAAAGAGGAACCTTCTTCAATTTGCTCCTTAATATATTTTATCCTCTTTCTCAAAGAAACCTCTTTCTTCCCCTCAACGGAAACCAGAGCCATAGAATACAACGGCGGATAACGAAGCTCCTCTCTCTTTTTCAATTCCTCCTGAAAGAATCTCTTCCACGAGCCCTCCACAAAAACTTTAAAAACAGGATGCTCGGGAACGTAGGTCTGAATAAAAATCTCCTTAGGAGAAAAATCGGCAACCGAGTAAATCAATCTCAAAGTATCCTCCTCTCCTCTATAACTGGGCACGTATAAAGATATGTCCGCCAACACGATGCAAGCTAAAGAAACATCTTTCATCAATTTAGGTTGAAGGACAGCCTGAGTGCCAAGAATAACCAAAGAAACCTCTTTATCCTCTTTTTTCTCTGCATCCCAAACTTCTACGCTTTCTCCAAGCTTTTCCTCCAATAGAAGTTTGGCTTGCTCTATTCCAGGAGACCCTACCTTGAAGAAAATCCCTCCACAGTTAAAGCACTTGTCAAAAAAGGGCTTCTCATAACCACAATAAGAACATCTCAGTTTGTTTCCATCCCTGTGAAAAGACAAAGGAACATCACAATTGGGACATTTAGGAACATAACCACACTCACCGCATTTTAAATAAGAAGCATAGGCCTTTCTGTTTAACAAAAGAACACTTTTTCTTTTATTCCTCAAATTAGCTTTAACCTTGTTAAACACGGAGAGCGATAAAAGGGCCTTCTTCTTACTCCTCCTCAGGTCAACCACAACAAGCTTCGGAGGTTTGTAAGGAAGCTCTTCAAGCTCCCAACCCTCGCTTAGTTTTACATAAGCTTCAAGGCTGGGGAATAAGCCCCCCAAAATTACAGAAAAGCTTTCGATCCTCCTTCTTAAAAGAACCGCCTCCCTAGAGTGGATATAAGGAGGTGAAAGTCTTCTTAAGTAAGGGCTTCCCTCATCATCCACAATTACAAGCCCCAAGTCCCTTACAGGAAGAAAGGCCAAAGAAGAAGTTCCCACAAAAAGGGCTTTCCCCTCTCTCCTCGCAGCTTCCCAAGCCTTCTTCCTTTCCCCTCTTTTCATCTCGCTGAACCAAAGATAGGTCTCTTCAAAAGATAACCTTGAGGCCCAATCCTCCACATCCTCAACCTGAGGCACAACAAGTAGCACCTTTTCTCCCCTCTTAAAAAACTCGGAAATAATATCTTTATAAAAAGCGAATCGAGATTCTCTCAGCCCCACAACTACTTTATTAAACACGTCACTTTCTGCATATCTGAGCCCCAGCTCGCCGAAGGAGGGAAGATGGTTATACGGGAAAAGAAGCTTCAGAGTCATCCCAAGGGGATAACAATACTCAAAGGAAAGTAACCTGGCAAATGCTAAGAAAGAAGATGGTAACGGAGGAACATCGTCAATGATTTCCTTGATCGTTTTAAGACCAGAAGGCTCTCCCTTCCTGGCAGATAATACCCATCCTTTCGAAACGCTTTTACCCACAGGAACCTTAACCCTTAAGCCAACATCAACCTTACGGGGAGAAAAATAAGAAAGGCAATAAAACAACGGCCGCTCAATAGCAACGTCCAATACGTATCCCATTGGCTTCTTTAAGTATCTCCTCTGCTACCTTCTTTTTGTGAAACCTTGGCAAAAACCGCACAACTCCCGATGGATATACAAATGCAACTTCGTTCTCTTCTCCTCCAAAACCTACACTTGCCTCATTTACCACGATAAAATCGGCACCCTTTTCCTTAAGTTTCTTATAAGCATTCTTAAATATATCTTCCGTCTCGAGGGCGAAACCCACCAATACCTGTTCCTGTCTCTTTCTTCTTCCAAGCTCGAGGAGGATATCAGGGTTTTTAGCAAGCTCTATCGTAAGCTGAGATAGCCCCTCCTTTTTTATCTTTGAAGAAGATGTAAAGGAAGGTTTAAAATCTGAAACTGCAGCAGACTTAACCGTTATGTGGGCTTCCGGGAAAAGCTCCAAAACCATATCGAACATCTCGGAAGTCGTTTCCACTTTATATAACTTAACTCCCACGGGTGGAGCGAGATTGACAGGCCCACTTACCAAATCTACATGAGCTCCCATCAAGCTTGCTACATAAGCAACTGAATAGCCCATCTTCCCACTTGACGGATTTGAGATATACCTTACAGGATCTATCCATTCTCTCGTTGGGCCTGCAGTAACCAAAACCCTTAAGCCAGAAAGAGATTTAGGCTGATAAATGGCCTTTTCAGCCATATAAAAGGCTACCTGAGGATCAACAAGTCTTCCTCTTCCCGTCTC
>LGFB01000077.1 GCA_001508835.1 bacterium 42_11 | reverse complement strand
ATATTCCTTTATTTCCTTTGCAGAATAACGCATCATACCGTAAGTATCATCAACGCGATTTATCGTTACTCCCAATTCCTTTGCCCTTTCAAGAAGGGCTCTTAAAGCCTCAACGGAGTTGACCGTAGGAACCTCGATGCGGAAATGCGCTCCATCAGGAAACCTTAAAGTAGAAGTAGGCAAATCCCATGCATCAGAACCCGGTAAACCTAGTTTCTTTAAAAACTCTCTTGTCCGATCAAACATGCCCCTTACCTCCTTAGTATATATTAAGTTTTCCATCATTGCTGACGTTAATATAGCACTTTTATCTTAACTTGTCAAGACCATAGTTGAACACAAGTTATAAATATTTTTTGTGAACATTTTTTATCATAAAAATAAAGCAATAACAAAAATAAAGCCCATACGGATATTCTTTCCGTATGGGCTGTGCTTTCTCCTTAACCTTCTCATACTCCCTTTCTGACATATTTGTATTGCAAAACATAGCTTGCCACTACCAAGAGAATTATTATTAGACTTAAGGGACGGGTAAAGAACGAGACCAAAAGTGCGGGTAAACCTCCAGAAATTATCAACGCTTTTCTAAAGCTCGTTTCTATCAGCGAACCGAGTATGAGAGACAAAACGATGGGACTGACCGGATACCCACCCTTCTCCATCGCGTAACCAAGGAGACCAAAAAGGATCATGAAAAGAACATCGTAAATATTATTTCTAAGGGCGTATGAACCTACTATACAAAGAATGGAAATAGAGGGAATCAAAAACCACTTGGGGAGGTTAAGCATTCTTAACATCAGATTGCTTCCCAAGATACCCAATATATAAGCGAAAAGTACTCCTATCAAGAGAAAAATTAAAATCATATAGAAGTAGTGCCTTTCAGTTAGCATAAAGGTGGGCCCGGGAAGTAAACCATGAAGATAAAACGAACCTAACATAACAGCGGTAACGGAATCGCCCGGTATCCCAAGAGTCAAAAGGGTAGTTATAGCTCCACCGATAGCAGCATCGTTTGCCGTTTCGGGAGCAGCTACGCCCTCATAAGCCCCATCACCAAAGGGCCTTGTAGGCTCTTTAATCATCTGCTTTGAAACACCATATGCCACCAGCGCACCTATATCTCCGCCAGTTCCTGGAAGCAATCCAATTATGGAGCCTATGGGAGCAGACCAGAAAAAGCATTTAAAAACTTTCTTAACTAAATCAAGCTTAGGGAAAAGATCCTTAAGGTGAAACTGGAAACCTTCAACCTTAAAAGCTTTTCTTGCACTCAACTGAGTAAGTACCTCTTTCATTCCAAAGAGTCCAATCATCGCAACTATGTAATTTATTCCTCCCCCTAAAACCGTGCTACCAAAGGTAAACCTCATCAAACCCGTTATAGGGTCCATTCCCACAAAAGCTATGAGCAACCCTAAACAGGCTGCCGCCAACCCCTTTAACATGCTACCTTTACTTAAAATGGAAACAAGCGTCAACCCCCACAAACACATCAGAAAGTATTCATGATCTCCAAACTTTAAGGCAAAACTCCCAATGATAGGCCCCAAGATAGAAAGAAACAGTATCCCAAACAATCCACCGAGTAGGCTAAAAAACATGGCAAGAGCCAAAGCTGTATCTGCCTCACCCTTCTGCTTCAGCGGATAGCCATCGAAAACGGTAGCCACAGCAGCAGCCGTTCCCGGAATGTTTAAGGCAACAGCTGCTATGGAACCCCCCATAACGCCTCCACAAAAGGCACCGACTATGAAAGCAAGCGCATCCATCATATGCCAACCGAAGGTTAAAGAAACAACCAAAACCATTGTCATCGTGACGGTCAAGCCAGGCAAAGCCCCCATCACCAATCCGACAAATGTCCCAATCAAGATGTATACAACATAAAGAAGCATCTCCATTCTGAATCCCTCCTCACACTAAGGCAGGTTAACCAAAAATATCCTATAAAATACGAACTCTATTACATAAACCAAGCAAAGAGACACAACAGCCATCACTCCGACCCTCTTAAGAAAGCCCGCCTTATACTCCTTCAAAGAAAAAACATACATCGCGCCTAAGGCAAAAACAAATGTCGTAAGCTTAAAGTGTAGTTTTTCGACAACCATAACATAGACAAGAAGGACAACAAAGTAAAGAACAACATTTTTAAAATCTCGAACTTCTTCAAGATGAGTCTCTTTATCAACCTCGTACTCCCTCCAAAACCTAAAATGCGTAACAATTATAGAAACCAGTAGAATTAACAAGGTAAGCGCAATAAGAAAAGGAAAAATCAGCGGTGAATTAACATCCAAAACAGGAATATTTTCAAACTTATTGAACGTATAGATATTGTAAAAAATCAGAAAGTTTGCAATAAACATTACCACTAAAGTAGCAAAGTCTAAAAATCTTACGTAATCCATCACCCTCACCTTCTAACCTTCTTTTTCTTCAATAGCCTCGCTTGGGCAGACGCTTTTGCACGCATAGCATTCAACACACAAATTCACATCGATATAAGCTTTACCATCAACCATCTGAGCTGCACCAGTTCCACAAACTGCAACACAAGCCTCACAGGACATACACTTCTCAGTGTTTACCACGAGCATAATTCATTCCCCCTTCACCTAAGAATTTTTCCGCATTTTAAATCGGCCTGACTCTTTATAGAGCCAGGCCGAAAGAAGACATTATCCCGCTTTGCTTCCTTACTGGGGCCTCTTTATACCAAATTTTTCAGGAGAGTTCTTGGCAACACCCGTATCATAGAGCAACCAAGCACATTTGGCAGTCCAGTTCTTAACATATTCATAGGCCTCGCGACCAGAGTAATTTACGGGCACCAAGAAGAACTTCTTACAATACGACAGCCATCTTTGATCCTTTGCTGCCTCATCCATGGCCTTTGTTAAAACCTCTATAACCTCCTTGGGAACTCCCCTGGGCGCAAAGAGACCAAAATAAGGACCATAAGGTAACTGGCTAGAGAGTTCAGGGAAAAGCTTACCTATAGGAGGAACATCCAGTCCCTCAACGGGCTCATTGGTAAAGGAAGCAAGTATTCTTATCAGTCCACTCTTATGAGCCTCAACCATGGATTGGACCATTTCTATGGTAGCATCAACATGGCCACCCATAGCAGCAGTTACAGCAGGTTTGCCACCCCTATAGGGAACGAAGGTAAACTTACAACCCAAGTATTTTTGCAAAAGAAGGCCGGAAACATGAGGAACGGTAGCAGGGCCTGCCGTGCTTATCTTGAGCTTTCCTGGATTTTCCTTGGCATACTTTATAAACTCTTCAGCACTCTTAAATGGAGAGTTGGGAGGAACAGCCAAAACGGGAATAGCTTCGGCCACTATTCTGATGGGAACAAATTCCACATAAGGACTCATATCGGCAGTTCCCATAACCTGCCAGGTAGACATGGCTTCGGAACCAAACATCAAGGTATAACCATCTGCCGGGCGAGATAAAACCTGCTTGGCCGCTATAGCACTGGCAGCTCCCGGAACATTTTGAATTCCTATGCCAACGCCGAGTTTTTCCTGAACTATGGGTAATATGCCGCGAGCGATAACATCAGTGGGACCACCGGCTGGGAAACCAACAAAGACAGTGATAGGTTTTTCCGGATACTTAGCGTAAGAGAAAGGTGCACATACTAACCCCAATACCACCAAAGTCACCAACAAACCAACAAGACCAAGTTTACGCATGCAAACGCCACCCCCTTATGGGTTTTTAGTGTTTTAAAATACGGTTAAAAGACCCTCCCGTGGCACCACCTCCTCATATATACATTCGTTGAGGATCAATCTTGTTTCTTAGTAATTCCAGCTCCTCCGTAGTGGGTTCATCGGTAAATTTAACTTCGCCACTTATCTCCAAAGGAACGCCCGTATTCTGAAGCACATCTTCCAGCTTCACACCAGGGTGGATAGATAAAAGCTTTAAGCTTCGCGTTTCCTCATCAAAGCCAAACACGCAAAGGTTTGTTATAATCTTTACATCTTCAGGCATGGGTAGTCCTTCTTCCCTTCTACTCTCATAGCCTCTTAAGTAGCCCACGCTCGTTAAATAGTCGACGCTCTCAACGATCTTTCTCTTTTCATGCCTCATCATTATAAGAAGCCTTTTAGACCAGGTAGCCATATCCGCAGCGCCACCGCTACCATTTATATGTTTAATCCCCTTTTCGGTCTTAATCAAAGTGCTGTTAATATTGCCGTATTTATCCACCTGAAGTCCTCCCAAGAAACCCACATCCACCAAGCCCTTCTGAAGAATAGACCCTAATGTGCCAACAAAGCTTGTAAAGTGCTCCGCTCTATACCAGAGCCGGGGGTCGGCCACACCCACTCCCATCTCTTCGGCCTCGGGATTTATAACGCCTATCTCATATATAATCGTTAAATTCGGAGCGTGAGTATTCTGGGCAAGGAGAGCCGCTATCTGAGGCAATCCCAATCCGACAACCACATTCTCTTTATCCCTTAAAAGCCTTGCAGCAGTAACCGCCATTAATTCATTAGTTGTATAGGGTAAAGACACCTTATATCACCCCTCAATACCCATAAACTGGGTCTGCCTTTATCTTATTGAGGCGCCTAATACCGCCTACCTTCTCCAAAAATTCTTCAAAATCCTTCGTTCCCAAGACATAATCCTGAAGGAATTCCTTAAACTTAGATTCGTCCTTGCTTGCTTCAGCATACTCCTTCAACATATCCTTATCATAATCATAGAATCTGTATACAGAGCACGGAAAAGCTCCAAAGGGAACCTCAGCTACAGCTGAAACATACAAACTTGGAATAACTACCTTTTCCGGGTTTCTCTTAATGAACTCCGTGGAAACCACCTTTTCTACCGTAACGAAAAGCTTTTTTGCCGATTTGGCCGTCTCTACATCCCAATAGGGACCTTCTATAATAACATTTCCCTTTTCATCGGCATATTGGGCATGAATGACAGCAAAATCGGGCTGAAGCGCCCTTAAATACACGTATCTTTCTCCATCAAAGGGAGACCTTTCTACCCTAATGGCGTCATCCTTCTTTTCAAGAAGAGCGTTAAGCATATCCGTCCCCAGAAGATATTTCGCAGGGATAAAGGGAATACCCATGGAGCCGGCCAAGAATCTGAGCGCCATGCTCGTTCCACTATATTCCCTTGCATCTATTAACCCCTTATTTATTGCCTCGTTAATTCTCTCCAGTCTCCCGAATCTATCCAAGGAACCACCGCTATACTGAATCTTTTTAACCAGACCCGCACCCACTAAAAGATCGGTTTCTAACCCGGCCACTATCTGAGAAACGGTCAAATCTCTTTTATTTTGCCTTATGAGCTCAAAGACGAAGGCCACAGGATTCCTCGTTATGGCAAAACCTCCAAGCGCTATGTGAGCACCTTCATCAGGTATTTCAGCCACGATTTCCCTTAAGGACTTCACCTTGCTTTCCAAAACAAACCCCTCCTTAAACGCTTTGGACAACCTCGGAGGTCCCCATCTTAGCAAGCGTTAACTTACAGTCACCATCCTCAACCTCTATAGGAAGAAGCTCAGGGGCAAGACCCGTGTTAAGCTCCACCGCATACATAAATATGTTGGCTATCGGACAGGAAAGGGGATTAATTTTGGCATTAAAGAACGCATCCCTTATATTTTTAAAACAACAATCCTTCACTTTCATTTTAAATGTATAGGTATCCTCGGAAAGCTCTACGTCACCACAAAAACCGCTCTCCTTTAACCACCTTTTGATCTTCTCCATGTCCTTTATATCATCGCCAAGATTTTCCTTGGCAAAGGAAACGCCTACCCTTGTAAGCCTGTAGCGAGCACCTTTACCACGTTCATCCCAGAACTCCTTCTGAACCTCAAAAACCAGTCTCTCTAAGAATTTATCAAGCAAGCTCATATGCTTTACCCCCTTTCAGTTACTCCGAATAATAGGGTTTGCCAAACTTTTCACTGAAGACAATGTCCTTAAGAGGTAACCTTGGACGAGGATTGGGCATTCTCGCAGGATAACCAAGAGATATTATGCTCACAATCTTGTAATCCTCCGGAACCTCAAGATAGGCCCTTAATTTTTCCTCATCTCTAACATCTATGCAAGGAGCTATAACCCAGCAAGCACCTAACCCTACAGCTGAAACGGCAAGGAGAAGGTTTTCAATTGCCGCAGATGTATCATAAGGAAGGTCCCAAACATCCTTTCTGCCGATAACTACGATTATTAAGTCTCCCTGACCAACGAAGCCAGAAACATCACCAGAGGTTAGCTTTTTAAAGGCAGCCAGTTTCTTCTGTTCATCCTGAAGCCCCTTAAATCTTTCATGCATATGCTTGCTCAAAAACTCGCCCGTAAATCTTCTTCCGCTTGCCCTCTTAGATACTTCAGCCAAGAAATTTATACCTTCTCTGTCTTTAACAATTATGAATCTCCATGGTTGAGCATTTTCCCCGGAAGGAGCCCAACGAGCACATTCCAAAATGTACTTTAAGTCTTCTTCAGAAACCTTACC
>LGFB01000076.1 GCA_001508835.1 bacterium 42_11 | reverse complement strand
ACTTTAAATGCCTGGTTAATATCACGAAGTGCATTTTTAAATTCCTTTTCGCCTTCCACTCCGATTTTTAAACCGAAATTATCTGCCAAGATTACCTCCTCCTTTCGTTGAAAAATCAAATCCCATAAGGAATAATGTCATCGATATAAAGTTCCCGCTTCGGTTTTGACATCCCAAGGAACTGCTTATGACACTCCCATAAATCCATAAGCAAGCCAATAGGTGTAAGCCATGTTTCCTCTTCAGTGCGATTTAAATGAACAGTTCCGTAATATAAAAGCCGGGTAAAGAGTTCATTCTCATTTACCCGGTTTGCACGTTTTTTGAGTCATCTTCAGACTCAATATTCCTTTTTGTTCCCTTGAACATAGCTTCTGTTAGAGCACTCTTATATGTCGCTAGTTCCAAAGGAGAAGTAAGAAGCTCAACTTCTTCTTGAGTAAGAAGCGGCTTTTTGTTATCTGGATTTCGCAGGTTATGAATGAGCAGGCTCTGATTGGCCATTAAAGTTATCAGCCAGACTATTTCATCCAGTGCCATTTCGAAGTTCTCAGACTTCATCAATTTTTCACCCAAATTTTCAAGGCCACCATATCTACCCGCAATTTCTTTCGTGGCTTTAGTAGTAAGAATAAGTTCATACTCCTGCCCGCCAATATTAATCATTGCACTTCGTTCTTTATCCATTTCAATTCCCCCTTACTCTCCAATTCCACTAGAAGCTGCGAATGTGGGCTCATACACTTCGTTGAACCAGCTATTAATAACCGTTGAAGTTACCCCTTCATCACCCTCGTTAACTTCCGCCTTCCATGGATGCTTACCTTGACCATCTAGCTTATTTCTTCGAAGCACTGTTCCTTCGATAGTTGGGGTTGAAAAAGTGATACTATCGCCTTTTGTCGCTAAGTTTGTTGCAGGAATTCCAAACTTCACACGATACAGCCAAAAGTATCGGTATTTACCGTTTGCTTTTTGTGCTCTGAAGCCAATCGCAACTGGAGCTCCACCATCCTCACTGGTTGAGATGAGCACATGATTGTCATCAATGGTAGCTCCTGTTAAATCTCCGGCAGCTGCTACACCTATATCATCAATACCGAGTGTAAGGGTACCGCTTTTAAATTCTTTTACAATCTCAGCAGCACCATCATCTGCATAAAGAGTTGCCTCAGCAAGCTCAACGGAAAGTTCTGCACTGATTGCTTTTGCCAGAGGTTTCGGTGTTTCATAGGTTTCATCACCGTTTATGTCTTCAGTGATTTTTGCATAATAAAGCCTATCAAGACCTATCGTAGCCATTTCTTATTCCTCCATTTCCAATTGAAATTCATATGATTTAGCCACATCTATGGCATAATGGTGATAATCGGTATCATCCTCATGTCCAATGTACCGACGGTCCGTTATAGTAAAATCCGCACCCAAAAGAGTGCGGACAATAGTGTTTTTTATAGTTGTATAATTTCCTTTTACAAATAAGGAAAGTCTAGCTTCCTGTACTTCATATCCTGGTGCATTATCAGCATGAACTTCGAATAAATCAATAAGTGGTGTAATTACAATATAAATATCAGGAGGAACACCAGAAAACCGTCCTGTCTCTACTGGAATATTGCACATATCTGCAATGAATTTGAGTTCATTTAATATACTCATAAGTTTTCTACCTCCTGCTCAAACCTTTTCTTCATAGCGTCAATACATGCTTTTCTTGACGCACTTCTTGCAGGCTTTAAAAATGGTTTTGGTGGCTGACCTGATTTTCCATATTCAATAATATTGGCTATCTTGGCATTACTTTCGCCATTTCTTCGTGGCTCCTTGAAACCCACCTTCACGTTAAAATTTCCATTCCTATCTACTTTTGCCGGAGACAGTCCCAGGGAATTGACAAGCTCACCAGTAGACCGACTTTTCTCTTTTGTTCCACTACCAACTACAGCTTTCAAATTTGACATTACCTTTTCTAAAACAATTTCTCCGCCTGACTCAAGTACTTTTGGAATAATTTCATCCGTCTTTTCTCCCAGTCTTGATAGTTTTAGAAGGAACTCCTCAGGCATTTTAACTTGTACTTTAGCCACTTGACCCCACCACCTTTTTTGCCAAAACTTCAATATATATGCCTCTGCCTTTTACATCTTCAACATTTGTAATCTCATAACGACCATCACTACACACAATCACCGTATTGGTAGACACCTCAACATCAGGTATCTTACGAAAGCAAAACAGAGCAGTCGCTTCAGAAAATACTGCTCGATTGGCCCATTTTTTATTACCATGACGTTCTTCTTTATAAGCACGAACAGAAGCAAGGATGATATCCTTAGATTTACCGAAACCTTCACTGTCTCTCGTTGTTTCAACGGATATGATATCAATAAAGGTGTTCATCTTACCAAAACTCATACTCTACACCTTCCAATCTCGGTCAAGTCTAAGCAGTAAATTTACAGTGTTCCAAACTTGTTGGCTTGCCTGGACGTTATCAGCAAAAAAGCCGCCAGTACTGCCATCTCGACTTTCATAGAAGTGAGATGATAACATGATGACGGCTTGCTCTGTAGTTGGTGGCATTTCATTTTCAGAATAATGTCCTTCTGGTAGGTGCTGATAACTCTCGGCATAAGCGATAGCGGTGTTGATATACATTTGAAGAAGCTCATCATCGCGTTCATGCTCGAGAATTAAGTTAGCTTTTACTTTTTCAAATAGAGTCATAACCGTCACCATCCTTTTTTTAAGGCGTATCCGCAGTCATGATTCCTGCGGCTTTAAGCTTACTTAGTAAGGCATTAAAGTCTGTCACCAAAGCTTCTACAGTTTCCGCAGTACTTGCTGGTTGATTATCAAGAACAGGGAGCCCAGTTACTTTGGCTCCCTCTTCAATTACAAGCTCTCCACCTATAACTGTCTTTTCCCCGCCTTGTTCGGTGTAGTTCTTTGCGTTATAGCTCATCATTTACACCTCCCATTAAGCCTTCTGCTGAAGAACTTTGATGGCTTCAGGTAAGATAAGCTTTCCATCTACACGCTGGCTCGCAAGGAAACCAACCTGCCCTGTGGTTGCAAAAAGCTCGTTTAAACGTTTGAAAGAACGTCCCTGTCTATCGGCAATCCAATAATATCCGAAATCACCGAAGGCAATAGTTTTAGCTCCAGCTTCAATAGTAGGAGCATAAGCTGAAGTATAAACCGGACGATTTAATAAAGTATCTGGAGTACCTGCTGTTAAAGAAGGCTGCCACAGATATTGACCTTGACCGTCTTTCAGCTTACGGATTGCCTTTACTGTTGCATCATTCATCAGGAATACCGCGTTCTTTCTATATGGCGCTTTTAATGAGTAAACAAGATCGATAATCTCATCTGCAGTAATAGCAGTTGCAGACCCTGCTGTCACTCCAAGCTGTGCTCCGCCTGTTGCGTTGAAAATACCAGTAGGTTTTCCATCTCCATCTCCAACTAAAAAAGCTTCTTCTTCCTTAGCACCGATTCTACGGGCAAATTCAGTGGAGATATAATTCTCCAGATCAAATACACTGTCATTGAGAAGTTCATCAGAAACTTTAATCATTGTACCCAGCTTGTAAGCACCAATAGATGTCTGACCGAATACAGAATCACTCTCATCAAACTCCTCACCTTCGTCAAGCTAAGCAGCTGTGCCTTTGGTCACCACAACCGGGATTTTACGATCACCACTTGAAGTTTGAATAATCTTTGCAAGTTTACGGAATACATTCTCTTCCTCAAGAGTTTGAACCAAGGTGCTCTCAAATTCATCAGGAACAAGGTATCCTCCCTCAGAATCAGTGCCTACAGATAAGGCGTTTAACACATCATGACGAGGGTTTTTGCTACGCATTACGTTCCAGAATGCTTTCCTATATTCATCACTGGCTCTTCCGGTCTTTGTATCCATCCCTGGAACAGCTGGCTTTCCAGTAAGAGGCATATTTACTGGCTTATTAAGCTCTGCTTCAAGAGCCTCTTGACGTTCCAATCTTGCTATTTCCTTACCGAGATTAATAATGTCTTCTTCCATTTTGTCATAGGTTGCTGCATCTTCTGCGGATACAAGCCCATCACTACCACGCTTTGAATCAAGAAATGCCTTTGCTGCTTCCCATGCTTTTGCGCGTTTTTCACGCAGTTCAAGAATTTTACTCATTTTTATTCCTCCTAATATTTCAATAAATTAAGCCGCTCATAAAGCGGCTCTACTGACTGTTTTACAACTGGTTTTTGAAGTTTATTCATTAGTGAATTGGTCACTGCTCTTCTGCTGAATACAAAGCTGTCTTGTAGTGAACTCTCTCCTGGTTTGAACATAATGTCATCTGCAAAACCAAGCTCAACTGCCTTATTGGCGTTTAGCCAAGTTTCAGCATCCATCAGGTGCGACAACCTTGTTCTAGATAAGCCGGTTTTAAGCTCATATGCATTGATGATGCTCTCTTTCACTTCATCAAGCATTTGGATTGCTTTTTGCATCTCCTCACTATCGCCAATAGCTATGGTAAAGGGATTATGGATCATCATCAGTGAGGTAGGAGACATTAAGACTTCCGTCCCTGCCATAGCGATGACAGAAGCAGCTGATGCAGCAATACCGTCAATCTTTACAGTGACGTTTCCTTTATAATCCATTAGCATGTTGTATATCTGAGATGCTGCAATACAATCACCACCAGGAGAGTTAATCCAAACTACTATGTCTCCTTCACCACTCATTAGCTCTTCTCTAAAAGCAGCTGGGGTAACATCATCCTCAAACCAACTCTCCTCGGCAATTGCACCGTTTAGATAGAGGGTTCGTGTCTGTGTATCTGTGTCGCGAACCCAATTCCAAAATTTCTTCATTCAGGTTTTCCCTCCAATCCTTCTTTATTTGCGAAAATACCCGCATCTTCAAGTTTGGTCATATTGCCATTGATTAGATATAAATCTCCTCCAAGCTCTGGTGGGATTCGATCAAGGTTCTCAAGCTCCCTAATATCATTGGCACTCATCCAGCCGTTCTGTCTCGCGGTTGCATACCCATTCATTCGAGAAACATAATCACCTCGAAGCAGTCCATCTACATTGAACTTGGCAAAATAAAGTTTCTTTTCATCTGGCCTTAAAAGTGCTCGGCTGATGGTCTGCTCCCAACGAATCACCCAAGGATCTAATGTGTATTTCACAAACTCCAGTGACTGTTGCTCAATATTAGAAAAGCTCGATTTTTCCAAGTCTCCTACCATATGTGGAGGTACGCGGAAAATTCGAGCGATTTCATTAATCTGAAATTTTCTTGTTTCTAAGAACTGAGCTTGTTCTGGTGAGATACCAATAGGCTGATACTTCATTCCTTCTTCAAGCACCGCTACACGATGAGAGTTACTGCTTCCCTGATAGGCTGCATTCCAACTATCCCGTACTTTTTGAGGGTCTTTAATGGTACCTGGATGCTCAAGTACCCCTCCTGGAGCAGCTCCGTTAGCAAAGAATTTAGCTCCATATTCCTCACAAGCAATTGCCATACCTATAGCATTCTTAGCCATTGCAATCGGCGAATAGCCCACTAGTCCATCAAAGCCTAAGCCAGGTATATGAAATACATCACTTGGTCTAAGTGTGACTGTCATACCTTTCATCGTAGGTGCTTCATCAGAATACTTAGTATAAGTATAATAAAGAGCGCCACTGGAATCCCGATCCACCGACATTCGATTAGGCATTAACGGATATAGTGCTATGACTTCGCCTTTGCCATTTCGAATAATTTGTGCATAGGCATTACCCCATAATAAAAGATGAGTCATTAACGTTTCTCGGAAAACGAAAGAACTCATCTCTGGATTTGGCTCATCATGTAATAAAAAATACAGTGGATGAGAAAGTGCTTTCTCCTTACCACCGCTATCAGTGTGTTTATATAAGTGAAGGGGAAGTCCTGCCACAGCTTCTGCTAGTATTCTTACGCAAGAATAGACCGCAGTCATTTGCATTGCTGTATGCTCGTTTACTGGTTTACCGCTTGTTGTACCACCAAAAAAGAAGCTGTAATTGCTCCCTATGGTTCGGTTCTGAGGTTTATCACGTGCTTTGAAAATATTCGAAAACAATCCCATCTGCATCACTCTCCTTTGCTACAAAATAAGAAGCCCTCGACCGTCATAAACAGAATTTCCTGATCCACCTTTGCGGATTGCTCGGTCAAGAGCCATAATGGTAGCGACAGCTCCATCGATTCTTTCAGTTGATTTTTCTTTATCAGGCTTGATATTCCCAGCAGGATCAGTACGTATAAAGATATTATCCATCATCCATCGCAAAACCGGATGTCCACCATGGGCCAGTTTCTCCTCTAAGGTAAGCTTCATTAATTCCTTTGTAGGTGGACTCATATCTTTAAATCCCTGACCAAAAGGAACTACCGTAAATCCTAGGTTTTCTAGGTTCTGAGTCATTTGCACAGCTCCCCAACGGTCAAAGGCTATTTCTCGGATGTTATATTTCATACCAAGTTCTTCAATAAAACTTTCAATGTAACCATAATGCACCACATTTCCTTCAGTGGTGTGTAAAAA
>LGFB01000075.1 GCA_001508835.1 bacterium 42_11 | reverse complement strand
AGAGCTATAATAACGGGCTACTGGAATACGGGTTTTAGAAAGCAAATATGGCTGAGCTTCCATGGACAGGAGTATATTATCCCATCAGCTATTCAGGAGTGGGCTAAAAAATATCAAGTGCCCGCGCTAATTCTCTTTGTAGATTTGCCGCGTGTTATGGGGCAGACCTTGATGGATAAAGAGCATGGTGGTCCATTTGAGACGCCCTTCCAGCATGCAGACGAGGCCGAGACATCCATTTCATTGGCGTTGTTCCCCGAATTTTGTGATATGGAGCATGCGGAGGATACGACTATAAAAGGGCATCTACCGCCTGGTCATGTTGACAGAGGCGGAGACATCTATGGCCATCCCATACCGGGACACTGTCAGGTAGGTAACGTGGGTATTGAGTGTGTTACCGCTCCTGAGGGTGTTCTTGGTAAGGCTAGTAAGGCGAGTGCGGAAAAAGCGAGGGCTGCCATAGAGAAGGCATGCGACTACCTGCTTAAACTTCACAATGATATTCTGTCCATATTCCCGCCTGGCAAATTGCCCGATACGAAGCTTATGACGCAGAGGGATGCTCAGCTGATAGAGGATATTCTTAAGGGACCGACCAAGGGAGGTAAACACATCTACGTAATTGCATGGCCACCATAAGATCGCGTTTGATCTTGAAAAAAAGGGTGTGGCACTCTGTAGTGCCACACCCTTAAATTGATAGATTGGGGGAGGGGATTTGATGGAGAGCATGAAGGCAGTTGTTTTTCATGGACCGGGAGATATGCGGTTTGAAACGGTTCCTAAGCCAGTTCCCAAAGAGGGTGAGGTTTGCATAAAGGTTAAATATGCTGGGATATGCGGTTCCGATGTGGAGGAGTATAAGATAGGTTCGGATAGGGCTATACCCCCTATAATATTTGGACACGAGTTTTCTGGAGAAATAGTGGAAGTAGGACCGGGGGTTTCAGAGAATAGAGTTGGTCAAAGGGTTAGCGTGAACCCTATCCTTTATTGCGGAGAGTGCTATTACTGTAAAAGGGGATTAATTAATCTCTGTCCTTATAGGAGAAGCATTGGAAGGACGCTCGGTGTAGAGAAAAAGCGCTGTGACGGCGCATTTGCCGAATATGTTTGTGTGCCCGAATTTGCTCTTGTTCCCTTAAGAGATGATGTTACTTTTGAAGAGGGAGCCCTGTTAGAGCCGTTAGCGGTTTGCCTTTCCGGTGCTAAAAAGGGAAGCTTTGGCGAGGGAGAAAGCGTTTTGGTAATCGGTGCGGGCCCAATAGGGTTAATGACAATACAGTTTCTAAAGGCTATGAAGGCTGGCAATATAGTAGCTACAGATATTGTAGATTCGAAGCTTGAGACTGCAAGAAAGATAGGAGCGGATCATGTGCTTAATGTGAAGGCTCAGGAGATAGATAGAGCGCTTGACTTTGTTGATGGTATTGGCTTTGATAGGGTTATTATCGCGGCAGGGGTTCCAAGTAGTTTGTCGGATGCGTTGAGGCTTGTAAGAAGCGGGGGAAGAATTGTCATGGTTGGTATGATAAGAAAGAAGATCGAGATAGATCCTCTTCCGATTGTTGGAAGGGAAATCACTGTTTACGGGAGCTACATGTTCACTAAGGAAATGCATGAGGTGATGGATTATCTATCGAACAAAATGTTAAATGTCAAGGATATTATTACTTCCGTCTGTTCCTTGGAGGAACTCCCTGATATGTTTAAGAAATTGGCTTCAGATAGTGAAGAAATAAAAGTTTTAGTTAAGGTGGCTTAATCTGGGGGTGGGGAAAAATGAAGATGAAGCTTTCTTGTTTTGGCAGGCTTAGTGACCTTGAGGCTATAGAGAGAGCGGGGTATGATTGTGCGGAGCTTCAGGTAAGGGAGATAGTAGAGCTCAGCGAGGATGAATTTAAGGCGGCAGTGAGAAAGGTTAAGAGCCTTGATATTACATGTGAGGTCTTTGACAATCCTATCCCTCTTGACGTTCGTATACCCGTTCCTGAATTTGACCTGAAATATTGGACGGAATATTTGAAGATAGGGGCTTATAGAACAGCCGAGCTTGGCGCTCGTTACTATGTATTTGGTAACGGTAGGTCAAGGAGTCTCCCAGTTGAGGGAGACGTTCAGTCGGCTTATAACAAACTTATGGAGTTTTTAAATATCCTTTGTGATGTTACAGCTGAATACAATATTACCGTTTTACTTGAGCCTTTAGCTCCAAGCTTATCGAATTTTATCAATTCTATCCCGGAGGCCGTGGAGTTCATAGAGAAGTTTGGTAAATATAACTTGAAGACCATGTGCGATTTCAGATGGCTGGTGGCGTCAGGGAGACCCATAGATGATATAGTCAACTATGAAAAATATGTAAAGCATATCCATATTGATAACCCCTTAACGGAGTTTCCCAAAAGACTTATGCCAAGCTTAGATGATGGCTATGGTTATTCTCCGCTAATTGAGGCTCTCAAGAAAATATGTTATAAGGAAATCATAGCTATTGAGGCTAATACATTCGATAATTTTGAAGAGGATATTAAGAAGGGTTTAGAGTTCTTTAGGCAGTTTGGGATCTATCCTTACAGAAGTTAAGCCCCCCTCCGGTTTAAAGAGCCGTTAGCTTAGGCTGACGGCTCTTTTTCTTTAGGGAGGTGTAAGAGCTCGATGGAGAGAGGAAAGCCTGTAACCATAGGTATCGTGGGAAGTGGGTATGCTTCCCAGCTTCACTTAAATGGATATAGAAAAGTAAGTGGGGTTCCCGTAAGAATTAAGGCAATAGCGGATATAGTTGAAGATAAGGCCAGGAGGATGGCGGAAATCTATGGTATTGAGAATGTATTTAGTGACTATAGAAGAATCCTTGACGATGAGGAGATAGATGTCGTGGATATATGTACTCCTCCCTTTTTGCATCCTGTAATGGTAAGGGAATCCCTTGAAGCGGGTAAGCATGTTATATGTGAGAAACCGTTAACGGGATATTTTGGACGGGAGGGAGATAAAGAACCTATAGGTATAAATGTTTCCAAAAAAGAGATGTATGAGTATGTGTTGAAGGAGATTGACGATTTAAAGAAGGTTGTGGAGAAAAGCGACAGACTATTTATGTATGCAGAGAATTATATATACGCTCCTACGATTCAAAAGGCAGCGGAGATAATAGAGAAAAAGAGAAGCAAGATACTTTTTATGAAGGGCGAAGAAAGCTTGGCTGGCTCCAGTTCTCCTGTGGCAGGTTACTGGAACAAGATAGGGGGTGGGAGCCTAATCAGAATAGGGTGTCATCCTCTTTCTGGCATTCTGTGGCTTAAGAGGCGCGAAGCTGATGCGAGGAAGGAGGATATAAGGGTTAAAAAGATAAGTTGCGATGTGGGTATCGCCACGAGCGCTATTAGGGAGGGTGATAGAAGCTATATAAGAACAAAGCCTTGTGATGTGGAGGATGTAGCTGTTTTGACTCTAACCTTTTCTGATGAAACCAAGGCGCTGATTATAGCCGCTGATACCGTTTTAGGAGGAACCAATAACTATGTTGAAGTCTACACAAATGACTCAGCGCTCATATGTAGGATTACTCCTCCTGGATGTATGGACGCCTATTTTTTAGATGAAAGGGGTCTTGAGGATGTGGTTCTTGCTGAGATGCTTCCTACCTATATAGGATGGCAGCATGTCTTTGTATGTGACGAGATATTGAGGGGTTATGCAGGGGAGCTTCAGGACTTTGTTGAGTGCGTATGCTATGGTAGAAAGCCATTGTCTGACTTCGATCTTGCTTACGAGACCATAAAGATCATCTATGCTGGGTATTGGTCGGCGGAGGAAGGCCGAGCTATAAAGCTTTAGGGAGGGTAGATAAGGGTGAAAGTGTACAATGTGGGTATAGTAGGATTTGGTTTTATGGGGAGAGCCCATACCTACGCTTATAAGGCGATACCTTTTTTCTATGGCAGACTTCCCATCAATGTTAAGCTGAAGGCGGTATGCACTTTGCCCAAGGAGGAAGCTGAAAAAGCGGCTTTGGAGTTTGGTTTTGAAAAATGGACTACTAGCTTGGAAGAGTTTTTCGACAGTGGTCTGGATATAGTTCATGTATGTACCCCTAATGATACTCATAAAGAGATAATATTGAGGGCGCTTGAAAGAAACATTCACATATACTGTGAAAAACCTCTCACGACCAGTTATGAGGATGCGTTGGATATATTGGAAGCGTTAAAGGGTAAAAAGGTAGTTCATAGAATCGGTTTTCATTCTCGATACTACCCCTGTGCTATCAGGGCGAAGGAGATAATCGAAAGCGGAAGAATTGGTAAGCCTATCGGCTTTCATATAAGATATTTTACTATGAATCGATTAGAGGGAAGCGCAAGCCCTAATGCTCTTGCAACAGGAGCGATAATAGATTTAGGGCCTCATCTTGCCGATATGGCTCGCTATCTCATGGGAGATTTCGATAGCCTTTTCGCCGATGTTAAATACTTGAATAAAAATATCCAGAGTTTGTCTGAAGATGCCTTCTTTGCCATAGTGAAGATGAAAAATGGGGCTGAGGGTGTTATTGAGGCAAGCAAGATTGTATACGGTGCGAATAACGAATACATCGTTGAGGTTTTCTGCGAAAAGGGTGCGCTTAAGTTCGACATTGAAAACCCTGACTGGCTTTGGTTTTATGATGCAAATGAAAAGTCTGGCCCTTACGGTGGTGATAGGGGATATAAAAGGATAGAGTGCTTCAATAGATATCCTGAAAGGTGTTTTCCTTCTCCAAGGCACTCCCCTGGTTGGCTTGGAGGACATTTACATAGCATATATACCTTTTTAAAGGCTATAGAGGAAGATAAGCCTGCCTATCCTTCGCTGGAAGACGGTGTTTATATCCAAAGAGTGTTGGATAGGTTAGCAAGATCGGCCAAGGAGAAAATGTGGGTGGAAGTATAAGGTAGCATCTTAAAGGAGGGATCGCGCTATGTCTTCGAAATTAGTCGGATTTATTCACACTACCCCTGTGACCATTGGAATGGTAGAAAGCTTTATGAAGAGATTTTTACCAGGTGTAGAGTATGTGCACGTTTACAATGGATTGGTAAAAAGGGACAACTTTTCTTCTCCGATCGGGGTTACTCCAAAGATAAATCTTCTTCGGTATGCAAATTTTGCAAGGGAGCTGGAAGATGCAGGCTGTAACCTTGTAGTATCTTGTTGCAGCTTAATGCCTAAAGCGGTGGAGTATGCAAGCAAGGTAGTTAACATTCCGGTGATCCAGCTTGATTCTATAGTCCATCAGAATGCTGTGGAACATTACAGTAAAATTGGCGTTGAAGTCACAACAGAATATGTTATTCCTTATGTTAAAGAAAGCTTGGAAACCAGAGCCTTAGCGATTGGCAAGAGGATTGAGATTGTATTTTCGGAAAATACCTCTGCCTTAGATTTGTTTAACAAGGGAGATTTCGAGGCATACGATAGGATAGTTTTGGAGGACATGAAGAAGTTAGAAGAGAGAGGGGTAGAGTGTATACTAATGGGGCAGATCCCATTCGCAGTTATGGAGGACAAGATAAAAAGGGCATCTTTTAATGTTCCCGTTCTTTTCGCTGGGGAGATGGCCTTTAAGTATATCGGTGAGATATTAGGTAAATAGAGAAAAGGAGGGAAGGAGATGAGCATAAAGTCTCTGGACTTTGCAGAGCCCTTTTTCCCCGTTAAGTATATAGAGGATGAGAAAGAATATTATGTGAAAGGTAAATGTATAGTTTTAAATTTGTCTGGAGATCCGATACTAATAAACGATAGACCTCTTAATTTTTTTCAATCTGTAGTGGTTATTAATACACCCATCTTTAATGTGAGGCGATGCTTCATAGTCGAAAAGTTTGCCGATTATCCTGATGAGGAAGCCCTATTTGAGGAAGTTAAAAAAACATGGCCTCTTGCGTATGAGGTAACTCGGGAGGAAAGGCATAGAGGGGTAGCTCTTTGGCGTTCTCCCAAGGTGAGGATAGGTGATGATTTGGCCGTTAACATGTGCTTTGCTGGTTCTATTCCTTTAAATGTGGGGCTTCATAAGACACACTGGGGAGGACCTCCGATAATGGAGGTTCACACTCAAATTGTCGGCATAGGGAAGATGCAGCAGTATTATGAGCAAGACTTGAAAACCTTATATCGTGAGGAGTATATGGCTCCTGGTTGTAGCCATATTCCCATGTTTGACGAAAATTGCGAATATCCGTGGCATCAATATGAGACGGTGACCAAGGGAATTTTCATGGCTACGGAGATTTTATTTAAAGGACGGGTTCTAAAAAATCCTACCCGGCGGGAAATGTAATGTTTTCGAGTGTGAATAGAGACAATATTCTTTTGGGGACGATCGATACCCACGTTCATTGTGGGCCGGATCCTGTTTTTGAGCATAGATACGATGCTTTTGAAACAGCTAAGTTAGCGGAAGAATCGGGGATGCGGGCGATTGTGTTAAAGAACCACTCTTATCCTACCGCCGTTGTGGCAAGTCTTGTTAAGAAGCAGGTTGAGAAAATTGATGTATTTGGAGGTATTTGCCTTAACTGGGAGGTGGGAGGAGTTAATCCTGAGGCAGTTTATGCTTGTGCTAAGAT
>LGFB01000074.1 GCA_001508835.1 bacterium 42_11 | reverse complement strand
AGGAATCAAGACCGTGACTTTTATGGTTATATGGTTGAGCATATATGCTGTTTTACTTGGCGGTAAAAATGTGCAATTCAGTAATAGGGCTATACCGTGGGAGATTGTGAAGAGAGCCTTTGTCATATTCGTTCTGTCGATATCCCTTGTTTTATTTTCCTGGTTTCTTTTTCTTCTCTGCGAGCCATTTGACCCATTAGAGAGTCTTTTTGAAGTCGTTTCTGCTTTTGGGACTGTGGGACTTTCCACAGGTATTACTTCTGAGCTTTCGGATGCTGGAAAGGTTATTTTGGTGTTTACCATGTTCTTGGGTAGAATCGGAACCATGACGGCTGGTATGGTCTTTGTTTCTCTTTTTGCTAAAAAATCTCAGGTGGAGTATCCTACAGAGGAGGTGAGCGTTGGATAGTTATGAATTCCTTAAGCACTATTCTGTTGAATTTGGGCTTTGAAAAGAACAAGTTAAATAATTTTACGGTTATAGGGCTTGGCAGGTTTGGTATGGCTGTGGCTATAGCTTTAGAGAATCTTGAAAAAAGCGTAATGGCCATAGATAAAGATGAGCGTAAAATAGAGGAGATAAAAGTTCACGTCTCTTATGCGAAAGTGCTTGATGCGACAAATATTGATGCTTTAAGAGATGCAGGGGTTCAGGATAGCGATGTAGTTATAGTGGCGATAGGGGATGATGTGGAAGCAAGCGTGTTTACAACTCTTCTTGCGAAGGAACTTGGAGTGAAGTTGGTTATAGCGAGAGCTATAAGTGCCTGTCATCGTAAAATTCTTGAAAAGATCGGAGCAGATTTTGTGGTCTTCCCTGAGGCCGAATACGGGGAGCTGTTAACCCAGAAGCTGGTTCTTCCCAACATCATTGATTTTATGGAGGTTTCCTCTGGACTGAAAATAGTCGAGATAAAACCTCCCAAGAAATTTTTAGGTAAACCGCTGGAGGAATTTTTAGCCTTGCGCGACAAATATGATGTGACCCTGCTTGCGATTATGAGAGGAGATAAGATATTAACTAAGCCATCTCCTCAGTATATTGTTGCGGAAGAGGATATCCTTTATCTCGTTGGAAGCGTGGAGGAAGTAAATCGACTTGTGGAGGAAAACTCCTGACAAACTCTTAAGAGGGGTGTTTTTATAGCACTAACCGTGTTCTAATTTTACCAATAGGTTCTGATAAAAGTATTGTATGATTTTATTTTTTAGGGCCGAAAGTATCTTTCGGCCCTTTTATTTTTGTTTATCTGGTTTATGAATTTTGTAAATATGCGTGATAAATAGAAGGTTTTAGTTTTATAGGGGACTATTTTGGTTAGAAGGATTATATAAAGAAAATTTCATGCTTGAAGGATTGAATGGATAATGGTATTCTTTATATAGAAGCTATTTTCTTATTAGTTATATTTTGAAAAAGGGGGGTGGGAGAAGGGAAGAGCTTTTAACCTTTTTCAAGGTGGTAACTTTCTAAAAAGGAGGGGTCAAGATGAGAAGGCTTTTATGGATAGCGGTTTTGGTAGCTTTTGCGTTTATCCCCGTGCTTTCTGCTTCTGCATGGGCTGCTTATCCTGAAAAACCTGTTACTGTGATTTGTCCGTGGGGTGCCGGTGGAGGAACTGATAGGCTCGCAAGGTTCTTGGCAGATGAGCTTTCTAAGAAGTTTGGACAACCCTTTACAGTGGTTAACAAAACGGGAGGAGCTGGAGCAGTTGGCCATGCAGCTGGTGCTTACGCGCCCCCTGATGGCTACACTATTACGATAGTTACCTTGGAGTTAGCTACGATGCATTGGATGGGATTAACTGACCTTACCTATGAGGCTTTTGATTATGTTGCCCAGGTTAATGAAGATCCGGCTGGGGTTACAGTTAGAGCTGATGCTCCTTGGAAAACCCTTAAAGAGCTTCTTGATGATATAAAGGCTAACCCGGGCAAATACCTCTTTTCCGGAGTTGCTGCAGGAGGAATTTGGGATTTGGCGAGGATTGGAATGCTTCATGCAGCGGGGATTCCTGTTGATGCTGTGAAATGGATACCGTCTACTACCGGTGCTGCGCAGGCTCTAACCGAACTTTTGGGCGGTCATATACACGTGGTTACCTGTTCATTAGCTGAAGCTGGTCCTTACATAAAGAGCGGGCAGGCACGTGCGCTTGCCGTTATGGCTGACGAGAGAATCCCGGCTTTCCCTGATGTTCCCACCTTAAAGGAACTTGGTATAAACTGGAGTGCTGGAACTTGGAGAGGGGTTGGCGTTCCAAAGGGAACACCTGAAGAGATAAGGAAGAAGCTTGAGGACGCTGTAGTTGAAATAGCCAATTCTGAGGCTTTTAAGAAGTTTATGGAAACTAACGGGTTTGGTATAAAGATAAGAAGGGGAGAGGAATTTAGAAAGTTTGTGGAGGAACAGGATAAGGCGTGGAAGACCGTTCTTGAGCTTGGTGGATATCTCAAGAAGAAATAGTGTAACATGGGGGGTAGGTTGAAATCCTACCCCCATTTGTGCCTTTTTTAATGAGGGGGGCGGTTATGATGGAAGTATGGGATTTGGCGCTTGGGATTTTGTGCGTTCTTCTTTCAGCATTTGTTTTTTACTACTCTGGAACTTTCCCCAAATTTATCTCCGGTGATAAAGAGCTTCCAGGGCCAAGCTTTTTCCCTCGGTTTGTTGCCATTTTTATTTTGGGATTTGGTCTATTTTTAATTGTTAATTCCGGTTTAAGTTTGATTAAAAAGAGGGAAAAAATACGTTTTTTAGATAACCTGGATAAAAAGATGCTTCTTAAATTTATAGCTGTTCTATCGACCGGTTTTGTAGTCGAACCTGTTCTTAGCCTTTTAGGAGCTGTTCCTGGTTTGACCGCGATTAGCGTTTTTTTAATGAGAGTGTTTAGGGTTAAGTGGATTCAATCTCTTATTTATTCGCTTGCCCTGGCTGTTTTCATTTATTGGATATTTAGAGGCGTGTTTAAGCTTCCATTGCCCGAGGGCAAGCTGATACTTCTTTTTAGGGGGTAGATGCTGTATGTCTTATTTCTTTGAGATACTTTCTCCTGATGTTATTTTTCCCCTTTTCTTGGCTATGACTTTTGGGATTTTCGTGGGAGCCATGCCCGGACTTACAGCTACTATGGCGGTGGCTTTGATAATACCCTTAACTTACTATATGAAGCCTATAGCGGGTCTTGCGATGGTTATAGGGGTTTCTTTCACAGCCATATTTGCTGGTGATATACCGGCCACATTTTTACGTATACCTGGAACGCCGGCTTCGGGAGCGGCGACTTTAGATGGCTTCGAGATGTGTAAAAAAGGTAAAGCTCAATTAGCTTTAACTTTGGATCTTTTCTGTTCTGCAATTGGTGGGATTATTGGTGTTTTAATTCTTATTATGATAGCTCCTCCGTTGGCTAAAGCAGCTTTAAGCTTTACTAACTTTGAGTATTTCTGGTTGGGCATCTTCGGTTTGAGCATGGCGGCCGTATTAAGCAGAGGTAATACGGTTAAGGGGCTTCTTTCCGCCTTATTCGGTCTCCTAATCTCTACCATTGGGATAGATGTTTCTACTGGTTATCCACGCTTTACCTTTGGAATTATGGATCTCATGGATGGTGTGAGTTTTATCCCGGCGATGATAGGTCTTTTTGGAATTTCCGAGGTTCTAAAAAAGCTTTCCTTGGGAGAAAAAATGGAATTACCGAGTGTTAAAGTGGATACAAGGTTGAAGGTGTGGGAGGCTTTAAGGACGATGTTTAAATACAAATTCATAATTCTTAGAAGCGCTTTGATAGGAACTTTCATAGGGGCGTTGCCCGGTTCTGGAGCAGATATAGCCGCCTGGGTTTCCTATGGTGTAGAGAAAAACATGGCTCGAGATGAGATAGGAACGGGAAGTCCTCGTGGTGTTATTGCGCCAACAAGCGCTAATAACGCTGCTATAGGGGGTTCGTGGATACCTGCTTTATCTTTAGGATTACCTGGTGACTCTATAACAGCTATTGTTCTTGGAGCTATGCTGATGTACGGTTTGAAGCCTGGACCGCTGATTTTTACGGAATCAAAAGAGCTTGTTTATCAACTTTTCGCTGTGGCGGTTTTGGTTCAGATTTTGCTTTTACCGGCAGGGTGGATTGGCATAAGGGTTTTTTCATATCTTGTTAGCCTTAGGATGGGGGTAGTTATGGCGGCGGTAGTTTTATTCTCCATTATAGGCTCTTATGCTCTAAGGAATAGCTATTTTGATGTGGGGCTTATGATGTTCTTTGGTTTGCTTGGCTACGCCATGGAGAGGATAAACATGCCTATTGCCCCCATGGTCTTGGCTCTCATATTGGGTAGAATGATAGAAGATAACCTTCGCGTAGGGCTTATAAAAACGGATGGAAGCTATTTGCCCTTCTTTACACGTCCTATATCTCTGGCCTTGTTTATATTTATCGTGCTTTCTCTTGCCGGTCCTTACATATTTAGTTTCGTAAGAGAGCTTAAGAAGAAAGCTTCAGACTGATTCTATTCTCACCCTTGTTTCGAAAAAGGAAGCTCCCCTTCCATCTTCCGCTAATCGTTCTTCGCAAAGGTCGTTTATTCCGGTATCGCCTTGGTCTATTGATAAGACATCAGGTCTTACTTTAGGAGAGTACACGAGTTTTACTTTTAAGCTTCCTTTTGGGGAAACCAAAAGAGCTTCTTCGAAGGGATATTTCTCCTTCCATATAGGGTTTATTAAACAGGTTACAAGCTTAATTTCCCTTTCTATGGGTCTTTGGGAGTTCGTTCTGGTTAAAGATTTGGGAGATATAAGGGTAAAGGGATATTCCTCTGAAATGTTTTCCTTCGGGAACTTTAACTCTTCCGCGAAGCGGAATTTTTTATCGCTCGTTAGAAAACTTCCGTTTTCAAAAGGAATCTTTGGGAATAGCGGAGATATGATCCACCCCTTTTCTTTAAGAAGGGCTGGGGTAATGCCAAAGGGCTTCAATTTTGAGAAGGCCTCGTCCATGGCTTCTTCCAGATTTCCAAATTCCCTTTCAAAACCCAATCTCTTTGATAGTTCTTTGTATATGCTCCATTCATCCATTGCTTCGCCCTTTGGTTCAAAGATTTTGGGTAGATAACCTATTACTGGGCTCCAGAACGACCCCCTTATATCTTCTTTTTCTAAATATGTGGCGCAGGGGAGAATAACATCGGCTAACTCGGTAGTTTCATTCCATCTGAAGTCTATAACCACTTTCAAGGGAATCTTTTTAGCTAACTCTTTTAGTTCTCCCGTATTCTGGGTTTGATTGAAGAGGTTAAAGCTTTGAATCCATAAAACTTCGGGCGTTTTCCTTTTAAATGCTGAAGCCACACTTGCCTTAGGGATGGTATTGAATTCATGTTTGCCTTTTGTCCAGTTCATATCGAAGGATGTGGTGCTATAGTGTGAAAAAGAGACACCTCCTCCCTTAATTCCCAGGTTTCCCGTGATCGCTGATAAAGCATTTATTACTCTGAAAGTGGATGTTCCATGAGAATAGTGTTGTGCTCCCATGCCTTGCCATATAGAAACAGGCTTTTCAAAGGATAACCTTTTTGCCAGTTCCTGTATGTCTTCTAAAGCAACATCGCATTTCTCAGAGAGCTCTCTTAATCCCCAATTATCTAAAAGCCTTTTGAAGGTTTCAAAACCCCTGGTCTTGCTTTTTATAAATTCTTTATCTTCCCATTTATTTTCAAGGATAACCTTTGCTATGGCCATTGCTAAGTATATATCGCTTCCCGGTTTAACCGATATGTGTTTGCTTACGAAATTTGCTGTTTCTGTTTTTATAGGGTCGATAAGGTAGATAAATGTTCCTCTTTTTCTCGCTTCTTCTATAAAGGGGATAAAGTGTATATTCGTTCTTGCGGGGTTTCTACCCCAAATTATTGCCGTTTTGCTTTCCAGAATACTTTCCGGGGGATAATTGAAGCAGGCTCCGAAATCGAGTTCGTGAGCAAAGTTTCCAGCATCGTCACATAAGTTGCCTTCCATTAGAGTTATTTTGCCGTATGTAGAGAAAAATCTTACGGCAGAAAGCCTTTGTAATAATCCAGCATTTCCCGTATTGACTCCTAAAACTATGGAATCTTCTTTCCCTTCCCTTTTAAGATCTCTAAGCTTTTCTGCTATTAAATCTAAAACCTCTTTCCATGAAGCCTTTTTAAATTCACCCTTTTCCCTTATGAGTGGGAACAGGATTCTTCTTTCGCTTTCTTTGTCTTTAAGAAACCTGTATATTCTTTGGCATAGGAAGTTTCGCGTATAGGGATTTAGGGGGTCTGGTTTTAGGGTTATTGCCCTATTTTTTTCGAATTCAATTGCACATGCGTCCCAACAATCTGCAAAACAGACTCCTTTTAATTTCATATTCAATTCCTCCTTTTCCTTGTTGACAGAATAAGGCATTTATACTATCGTTTATGGTAGCAGGTTTTTTTTATCATAGCAAGTTGTTAAGGAGTTGATTTTAGATGGAGTTGAATGTTTTTTATCTGGGAGCTTTATTGCACGATATTGGGAAGTTCATAGAGCGAACTAAAAAGTATTCGCAAATATCCCAAAAGGAAGAGTATAGGGATGCAGATACCGGTTGGGCTCACCCTAAGTATTCTCATTGGTGGTTCAATAACGTTAAAGGGGGGATACCTCTTTTTAAAAGGCTTAATTTTTCAGAAAAGGATTTTGAAGGGCTCGA